>DAOTUK010000049.1:0-6542 GCA_034437375.1 Chloroflexaceae bacterium
ATCTGCTCCGAACCGGGGGTGTCGCTATCTGCCGAACAGATTGACGAGGCGCGGCAAGAAATGTGGGGCCGGTTCATTGGAGCGATAGATGACCCGACCTTTGAGCGGGCCCCGCAAGGGGAGTATGAGCTACGGAAGACGCTGGAATGATCTATCTCCTCCCGCCTCCCCTGCCCCCCGCCCCCTGTCCCCCGCCCGGCTACTTCTTCTTGCGTCGGAACAGCCGGTTAATCAGCGACTGGTTCTGGCGTTGCTGTTGGGCTATCTTCTTCTGGTACTGCGGAGCGCGGAAGGGCCGTTCATACTGCCGGTTCTGCTGGATGCGGGCCGTATTGGGCGACACCGTATCCGGCCAGGGCGCATGCACCGGCCGCTTGAAGGGGCGCTCGTAGGGATCGTCCGTCTCCTTGCGGGCGCTCTCCCCCTCCGGGCGCTGCTCTGGCGACGGGGACTGCTGCTCGCCGGGCGGTTGTAGCGTTTCGCCGTAGGAGCGCGACTGCAACGGGTCGTCGGTCGTGGCGGCGGCGGGGTCGGCGCCCTCAGCGCGGGGTTGCTCTTCGCCATAGGCGCGGGGCGAAAAGCGCATCTGGTCTATCTCCTCGCGGTAGGGACGGTCGTAGGGGTCGTTCTCCTGGCGAGTAGCCTTTTCGCCATACTCCAACTGGCGCGCCGGGAACCAGGGATCGTTGGGATCATACTTGAAGGGGCGCTCGTAAGGCTCGTCGGGCGAGAGTTTCTTGCGCTTGCGCTGTGGCTCTTCCTGCGCGGCCGGCTCCGGTTCGGGTGCGGGCAGGTCGGGCATCGGCGTGTCGCTGCTACCTTCGCCAAACGAGGCCGCACTGTAGCGCGTGGCCGGTATCTTCTTATTCAGCATGGAGGGGCCATAGCCGCTTTTCGCCTTGCCCTTGCCGTGCAACCGCTGATCCTGCTCCAGCAACAACTCAATCACGCGCATCTCCGATTGGGCCACGGCCTGGCTTAGCTCCGTCGTGAGTTCGACGCCAGCGGCCAGCAGGGCGCTACTGTGGATAGAGCGCAGGGCCGCTTCCAGGATGGTGGGGTCGCCCTGGTACGTCGCCAACCGTTGAATGATGGGATTGTCCACGTTGAAGCACATGCTATACATATCGGACGTATTCTTGCCAATGCGCCCGATCATATCAAACAGTGCGCCCTTGCCATCGAGCATCTGCCCAATCATGCTATCCGGTTCGCTCTCCGGGTTGCGCACAGCCAGGGCCGGCATATCGGGCGGGTGAAAGCGCACGCCGCGGGCGTGAATGCCCATCTGCTCATAGCGGGCCTCCAACTTGCGCCACGTGTCGCCCTCCACAAACTCCATCAACTCGATAACGCCGGAAACCATCTGGCGCAGGTTGACGCCGCGGTCGCGTTCGACATACTTTTTTAAGAATTGCTCGTCTACCGTGTCGGTGCGCAATATGGGCACGCCGCGGGCGCGGAAGATAGAGCTTTGCTGCTGCCCAACCGACTGCTGCCCCGGCACGTAGTAGATGGTGCGCAACCCCCCCAGTCGCCTGGGCACGCGCTGAAGGTAACGCGGGATGGTGAGTTGGCCCATATCGCTGGCGATGGGGATGAGGTCTTTCACCTGCTCAAAGAAGAAGTCGTTACGGATAGCGCCCCACTTGACGGCCCATTCGTGCTGCTTGATCACTTCCAGGAAGAGCGAGCGGTTTTGCTTGGCCAGGTTCTTAACAAAGCTCGTCACCGCCTCACCCAGGTATTCTTGCAAGGCCTGATAGGAGGGGCGCTCGCTGATAGCCGACTCGCGGCTTGCCACCAGATCGAGCGTGGCGCAGTCTATCACCCCGCTGATGAAGCCGGCCCATTCGGGCAGAATATTCATATCTTCGCCAATGAACATGCGCTTCTGGAAGACATCAATGGAGCGCAGATGGCGCTTCCATTCGCCGCTGCGGGGCGGCACGAAAAGCACCCCCTGCGCCGAAAGGTTCTTGCGCTCCACCGATATGGGCATCATCGCCAGCGGCTCCACGTCGTAGCGGTGCTGGATATAGGCCACAAACTCGCGGTCGGTGCCCTTGCCGTGCCAGGGCGCGTGCATGCGGTTAATCGGCTCGGTGCGTCCGTTCAGCAGGATGGGATAGGCGATGAAGTCGGCGTAATAGATAATCGTATTATAGAGCGTTTCATCTTCCAGCAAATCGTAGTGGGCCCGCTTGAGCGAGAGCGTCACGCGCGTGCCAGGCGTGGAGCGGTTGCCGCGCCCTATCTGGTATTCCGATGTGCCCTCGCAGATCCAGCGCACCGGGTCGCCGCCCTCTATCGAGAGCGTATCTACGACTACGCGGTCGGCAACCACGAAGGAGGAGAGAAAGCCAATGCCGAATTGCCCAATCAACATATTGGCGGCGGCTTTGTCTTCGGTCGAAAGGCGGGCCCGCTCCTCGCGCGTGCGCCCCCCGCCGATGCTGGCCAGATAGCGCACCACGTCCTCCTGCACCATACCCGCGCCGTTATCCTCAAAGATGAGCGTGCGTTTGGTGGTGTTGGCTGTGACCTGGATGGCGGGTTGAAACGATTGGCCGGCCGATTGCCGCCGCACGCAGGAGTCGTTGGCGTTCTGGATGAGTTCGCGCACGCAGGCGCGGGGGTTGGAGTAGAGGTTTTCGCCAAGCACTTTAATGAGGGCTTGAAATTCAACCTGGAAGGTGCCGGTTCCCAGGTCGGTGGGGAGCGGTTTAAGGGTTGTCATAAGGTTTCTTCCTCCTTTGTGCCTTTACATAGATTACAACTTTCGTTGAGGGGCATTTCCTCATCTGAAAGTAGCGGCACTTATAACCGAGAAAATATCAGCTCTGTTGTGAAATTTACGGAAAAGTTCAAGGTTAATGGTGCCTGTTGGGTAATTTGTTTTCTCCTGTATCATTATCAATTCAGTTATGACCAGAAGAAACTCCACTGAATATTCACCATATAGATCTAACCGATTGAATCGCTGTTGGTGTTGTTGGGAGAAAACTTGCAGGGCAGGTGGGTAAGAGATAGCTGGCTGCATTTTCAGGATAACTTCATCTATAATGTGCTCAGTAAGTTGTGATGTGAGTTTATCATCGCCTGCTCGTTTCAAGTAGAGATCTACAATAAGGTGAATATGTTTAGGTGTGCGAATACGCTTACCAGGTTCCTGGTAGCGCACTATGAAATCATATGGAGATTGAACCTTTTTTCCTTGATCAACAAAGATTGCTACGTTATCGTGTGTAGTGTGAATCAGATGTCTTTGAGACGACATATTATATGTATTCCTTGCTCATTATGGGTAATCTATGACCCAAGGTCAAGTTTAAGTTGGACAAGCTCTTCCGGCCAGGGCACGCGCACATGCTCCAGCCGGGCGCGGGCTATCTGGCAATAGTCGGAGCGGTTCTCTATCATCACCCACCGCCGTTCATAGCTCTGTGCGACCACGCCGGTGGTGCCACTGCCCGCGAAACAATCCAGCACGCGGTCGCCGGGGTTGGTCGCCAGCAGCATAATGCGCCCGATCACCGCAAGCGCCTTTTGCGAGGGATGTTTGCCGTGGGTGCGTTCGCTGGCGGGGGGGTAGGGAATATTCCACACATTCCGCATCTGCTTGCCGCCATTCAATTGTTTGGCTATGTCATAGTTGAATGTCCAGCCGGTCGCCTTGTCGCGCGGCGCGTTGCAGGCCCAGATAATGTGTTCCGTGCTCTCCGTCAGCGTGCGGCAGGTAATCGAGGGCTGCGCGTTGGGCTTGAACCAGGTAATAGAGTTGATTACCTTCAAGCCCAGATTGTTGATCAGGTAGCCCAGATCGTAGATATTGTGGTAGGAGCCAAAGACAAAAATGTTTCCGTTGGGGCGCACCACGCGGCACACCTCGCGTAGCCACTGTTCGCTAAAACGCAGGTACTCTTCGCGCGGGTAGATGTCCCACTCCTCGCTCATTGTCACGTGCGAGGAGAAGGCCCACCCCAGGCCGTGCTTCTTGCTCATGTTGTAGGGCGGGTCGGTAATGCAGTGGTCAACGCTGGCATCATCCCATTGCCGCATCGTGTCCAGGCAATCGCCCTCATACAGCGTATTGTCCTCTGGGGGCATCAGACCATCTCCGCTTCCATCGTGCGCAGCACCCCCTCCGCCTGTTGGAAGTAGTCTTCGTAATCGCGTTCCTGGGCCAACCGTCGCGCCTGGGTAATCAATTCCCGCGCCTCGCCGTGCTGGTGCATGGCCAGCAACGCCTGCCCCAGGCTCAGCAGCGATTGCACTTCTTGCTCACGCAGTTTCATCTCCTGCGCCAGCATCAGGCCGCGCCGCGCGGCCACCTCCGCGCCATCCGGCTCGCCGGCCTCGCGCTCCACTTCGCCAAGCAAATATTCGGCCTCCTGCTCCACGCCGCGCCAGTTGTGCAAGCGGGCGCGGGGCAACACATCGTGCAGCAGGCGGTAGGCCTCGTCATACTCGCGGCGGGCGATATGGGCCCGTACCAGCATAAGCTCGGCGTCGGCGACAAAGGCCGGGTTATTATCGCGCTGCGCCACCCCCACCGTCTGCTCCGCATAGCGCAGGGCCTCTTCCAGGTCGCCGCGCTGCCGCATCAGCGTCGAAAGCGCCCCGTAGATATTGAGCCGAAATAGACACTTCGGCACAGTGCTACGCTCAATGTCGGGGCGCAACTTATTGAGCGCCTCTTTCAGCCAGACGTGCCCCTGCTCCCCTTCGCCCACCCGCACGGCGTAAGTGCCCAGGAGCATCAGGTGATAGATTTCATACCACAGCTTGCCCAGACGGCGCGACGTTTCCAACCCTTGCAACAGCAACGGCTTGAGTTCGCGCCAGCGTCCGCGCAAGTCCAGGTCGGCCATCGCCTCCGCCAGGCGTTGGGTCGCAATCATCTCATAATCCTCGCGCCGCAATTCGCGGGCACGGGCCAGCAAGCGCGTGGCCGACTCTATCTCCTTGAAGTGGTCGGCGACGCTGCCCCACGCCGACGGGAGCCACCCCAGGGCAATCAACTCATTTTCGCTTTCGCCGCCAGCGCGGGCAAAATACACCGCCTGCTCAAAGCGAGCAATCGCGCCGTGAAAGTCGCCCCGTTCCAGACAGCGGCGCCCTTGAAAAATAAGATCGGCTATATTCTGTTCACTCATAGGTACCCCTTCGCCCGTACAGCTCCCGTTAGTCCTCCAACAGCGTGCCAAGTTTTTGCAAAATATCGGCCATCGTTGGCGCCGGCAGCGAGCCTATCCATTCCGCCTTGCGTACCTGCCAGTCGAGACTCTTTACCTGATCAGCGAGAATGGCGCCCGGCACATGCACCTCTGGCGGAATACGTACCTCGAAAGGGTAGCCTTTTATCTCGCTTGTAATGGGGCAGGCCAGCAGGAGCCCGACTTTCTCGTTATATGCCAGCGGCGATATAACCACAACCCGCAAGCGCGTGGTATGCGCATACCGCATTCGTGTCTCGGCTGTCACCCAGATAATATCGCCACGTTCGGGGGTGTACGCCATTGGCCTCACCTCATTTCATTGCCTTGCATAGAACCCATATCAATTTCCGCGTGTCGGTTCTGGGCGGTCACACCCTGGAGCAATGTTTCTAGATTGATAACAAATTCGGGTACAACCACCACAATGAGCTTTCCCTCATTATCAATAGTTACATCAACCAGCGTGCCCTGGTGCAAGTGGGCCTCTAGCGCGAAGGATTTGGGGATACGCAGGGCCAGGCTACTGCCCCACTGTTGAATACGAGTTCTCATACTCTGGTGCCTCCCATGTGTCTCTCTCAGAGAAGATACACCGGAATGCCATCGTCGTCACCAACTGGACCAACGAGGAAGGCACGCGTTTCGCCCCGGCGATGCTGGCCTCGGGCGTCTTCGCCGGTATCCACGGTGAGGATTGGGCTTATGACCGCACGGATGCCGAAGGCAAACGCTTCGGCGACGAGCTGGCGCGCATCGGCTGGAAGCGCGACGAGCCGGTGGGCGAGCGCAAGATGCATGCCTTCTTCGAGCTGCACATCGAGCAGGGCCCGATCCTCGAGTCCGAGGGCAAGGATGTGGGCGTGGTCACCCATGGCCAGGGGCTGAGCTGGACGCAGGTGACGATCACCGGGAAGGAGTCGCATACCGGCTCGACGCCGATGCCGATGCGCAAGAACGCCGGGCTGGGCATGGCGCGGGTGCTGGAGCTCGTGGACGAGATCGCGCTGTCCCACACGCCCCACGCGGTAGGCGCCGCCGGCCACATCGACGTCTATCCGAACTCGCGCAACGTGATCCCGGGCAAGGCGGTCTTCACGGTCGATTTCCGCTCGCCCGAGCTGGCCGTGATCCGCGACATGGAGGAACGCCTCCGCGCGGGCGCCGAGAAGATCTGCGCCGACATGGGGCTCGAGGTCGCCTTCGAGAAGGTGGGGGGCTTCGACCCGGTGGAATTCGACGCGAAGTGCGTGCAGGCGGTGCGCGACGCGGCCGAACGGCTCGGCTATTCGCACCGCGAGATCGTCTCGGGGGCGGGGCACG
>DAOTUK010000050.1:0-2052 GCA_034437375.1 Chloroflexaceae bacterium
GCCAGGCGGGGGTCCTGGCTTTCCAACCCGCGCTTGGCTTCGACAATCAGCAAATAGTAGGTTGTCCCCGCAATATTGTTGATGCCGCGCCCAAGCACCCCATCAACAATACCCTGCAATTCAATGTGCGGATATTGCGCCCGGAGCGGAACTTGCGACCACGCCTGAATCGGGCGCTGTTCGGCCAGCATCAACAGGGGATAGATGGCCCGCGCCCAGATAGTCGCCTCATTCATCAGCGTCACATCGTAGTAGCGCAGCCGGGTTGTTATATCATTCAGTTGTCGCTGTTCCTCGCTACTCAACGCTATCGCGTCTACCTGTGTCCAGGGGTATGGCTCAATATCCTTCTCGTCCACGTGGGCAATCGTGCGTATATCCGCAACGGTAATCTCCGAAAACCTGATTTGTTTCATTCCGCCACCTCCATAATCGCATGCTCCCCAATCACCACCCCGCGCTGCTCGCGCACAATCAGCTTGCCGAAAGGGTCTTGCACCCGTAGCAGTGTCGGGTGGGTACTGGCACAATCATACACCACATAGAGCCAGTATGCACCACGCAGATTGCACGCCTTCACCCACTCGTTCTCGGTCAACTCCACAGACCCACGCCCGGCCCGCCCCTTCACCTCGATAGAGCGACGCTCCCCCGACGATGGGTGCAGCGACAGCAGGTCAAAACCGGGGTAGGCTTCCAACGCCGCCGCCCGCGCCCCATCAGGCGTAGATACATCGCGCACCGTCGCCCCCCGTGCCTCCTCATACGCCCACGCCACCTGCACGGCCAGTGCCTCCACATTGGCATCGTAGCGGGCTTGCTCCTCCGGGTCATTCGAAGGAATAACCATCGCGTGAGCCACCCAGGTTATCTCCCCCACCGCCAGCAGCTCTGGCTCGCGCCGCACCAGCGCCAGGGCAGCCTCGCGTTGGCCGGCCAGTTGGCGTTGCCGCTGCTTGATGCGCGTGAGTTCCCCCTTTGCATGGGAGTCGCCTTGCTGCGCCTTCTTGAAATAGTTCCCTCGCGCCTGCGCCAGTTCCGCTTCCTGGTAGTCGTAGCCGCGTTTGAGGAAGCTCAACCGCTCTGGCACCGTCGCCAGCAAGGACTGGCGGTGTTCTTCCACCAGGGCCTGGGCGGTCGTCTCCCGCAGCCTCGAAAGCGCCTGTTTCCGCAACGTTGCGGCGGTGGCAATGAACTGAATAATGGCCGCGCTTCGCGTGTCGGGCGGGGCGGCCTTCAGCAAAAATAACGTCTCCACCGGGCACATCGTCACGGTGCCATCCAACTCCTGCTGCAAGCCCACCAGACGGGCCTCGCGTACCTCCTCGTGCGCCAGCGCCGGAAAGGTGGGGTCGGACTGCCGCACCACGGTGATAACCGCAATGTGCAGCAACGAAGGGGCGCTGGCGGTCGGGTCAACAAAGAACCCACCCCGTAGCGCGTCGTCGCGGAAGCGTTCCCGTACCAGGGCCCGCAGGCGGTCGAAGAAGGGTTCACCAGGCCGCAAAAAGATAGTGGTATCGCGCTCCGCATGTGCTGGCCGCTCCACCGTGAACCGGTTGCGTTGCGGGGGTGGGTACTGCTCCAACGCTGGCAGGAAGGGGTCAAGCGCGCCGGGTTCTGTGGCCGTGAGCGCAAAGACCTCATCCAAAGCTCCATCAGGGGCTATGCCCACCAGGGGCGCAGATTGCTCCAGGAAGCGCCGCACCGACCCCGGCAGGAGCCGTCGGAGTATCTCTTGTTCTAGATTGGCCTGGATGGTGCCAAGCTGCGCTTTCACATCGCCGCCATCCCCATAGAGCCGTCGTTCGCGGGCATCCAGGGCCGCCATCTGTTCCAACGTCAGCTTCCCGCTTATCTGTTGCACCGCATAGTCTGTCCCCGATGCGGTCAGAGCCTCGCGCATATAGTCGGTGAGCGATGCTCCTTCAAACAGGTGTCCGATGACATCGAACACCTTGTCGGAGCCAAGCTGCCGGCGGATCGCTTCGAGCTTTTCTAGCAAGGTGTGCATCACCCGCCCCTCGCGGGTAGAGCCGGCAACCATATTCA
>DAOTUK010000051.1:0-2818 GCA_034437375.1 Chloroflexaceae bacterium
GGACGTTTGCCTGGTTGGGGCGTCATCGGCGATTGAGTAAAGATTACGAATATCATCCGCGTTCCAGTGCCGGGATGATCTATCTGGCATCTATCGGTATGCTCCTTGGGCGATTGACGAAAACGTCCAAATCAGTGTCGTTATGATGGTTTAATACCAAATGCCCTCTAAACATTGCATTATTTCCTACCATAGTAGTGGAAAATTCAAATCAACGTAATAGATGAACCTGCTTTTAACTTTATATCAAAGATTTTGATTTGTCAATCAGGAGGTAAGTCAGTAAGTCAGGGCAATTATGAAATCTTACGTCAACCAAAACGCCCATTCTGGGGGGGTGTGGCGCGGTACCGCCGGATCAACGGCGCGGCCCCCGCATAATCCTGGGCCTGCAATGCATGGTCTATCGCCTCATCGGTGAAATCGTGCTGTGCATACCATGCGCTGGCCCGTCGGTGCAATGACGGAACCAGCGCCGGGTGTGTCTGCTGGAGTCG
Source organism: Chloroflexaceae bacterium (assembly GCA_034437375.1). Classification (GTDB taxonomy): domain Bacteria; phylum Chloroflexota; class Chloroflexia; order Chloroflexales; family Chloroflexaceae; genus JAAUSY01. The sequence continues at coordinate 498 of DAOTUK010000051.1, forward strand.
CTGGCGTAATAAATCGGCAAACAGGTGGTGATACCGATACCATTGCCGTTCATCATCCAACGCGATGAGGAACAAATTGGCGTGTTCTAACCATTCCAGCATGTCCTGACCGTTGGTGTGGTCGGTCAGGGCCTCGCACAGGGAACCGGTCAACCGGTCGAGGATGGCGGTTTGCAGGACAAACGTCTGGACCGGCTCGGTCTGCTGTTCCAGCACTTCCTCAATCAGATAGTCCAGGACAAAGCGGTGGCTTCCGGAAAATGAGGTGATGCGGCGGGAAACATCGTCGTGCCCATGCAACGAGAGCGCCGCCAGTTGCAGGCCCGTAATCCAGCCCTCGGTGCGGGCTTCCAGCGCAGCGATGTTGTCTGTTGTGAGGGATAGCCCCATCACCTGGTTGAGAAACTGGGCCGCTTCGTCCGGGGTAAAGCGCAGGTCTGCGGCGCGGAGTTCGGTCAACTGGCCCAGAGCACGGAGTCGGGCGAGGGGCAGGTGTGGATCGAAACGGGTAGCAATGACCAGATGGAGTTGTGGCGGCCGGTGGTCTAGCAAGAACGTGAGGGCCGCATCAACGGCCGGCGACGCTGGCGAGGTGGTCAAACGCACCAAGAAGAAGAAGGGCGCGTATCGTCAGTGCAGCGCCGAAGACCCCGAAGCCACCTTTCGCAAGCACGGCGACGCCCCCACCACCTTCGGCTACAATGCCGCCATCCTCACCACCCGGACCCGCATTCGCGCCGTCGCCGTGGTCACGGGGGCCGCCCCGGATCACGCGGTGCTCGACCCCCTGGTGACGTTTATGCAGCAGCATGACCTTCCCCTGCCGCGGTATCTCGAAGGCGACATGGCCTTTGGGCAAGGCGCATCGCGGGCCCTGGTGCATCGGCGCACGAACGGGGAAACCACGCTGGTGGCGAAAATTCCTACCGCTGGCGGCAAAGACCCCAACCGCTTTGGGCCGGAGCAGTTTCTGGTGCTGCGCGATGCGGATGGGGGATTGGAGCGCTGTATAAAGTGGACCCATTGTCAAGCACAACCAAATCGGCAGTTTCCGTCCCTCATTCCTAAAATGAACCCAATAGGAAACACCCGTTAAAGGATACTTGTTCCTCCCCCCCGCCTGCTGACGCGATGACCCGGTTCGTTGTCCAAACAGAACAAACGAACTTCTCTAATCGCAAGGGGGCTTGGGCGCAACGCCCCCAAATTCGTCCTTGCCCTGGGCGCACTGCCCGTGATGGGTCTGGGTTCATGTTCCCTGCTCCACAGTGTCTCGCACCACCAGCCCGTGGTACACGGCGGCCGGTGGGTGATAGCCCAGGCTTTCATGCAATCGGCATTGGTTATAGCGTTCAATATATGCTCCGATGCCCCGTCGGGTCGCTCGTGGGGTCGCATAGTGGTTCAGGTACACATCTTCATACTTGAGCGTGCGCCAGAATCGTTCAATGATGATATTGTCCATTGCTCGCCCTTTGCCATCCATACTGATCTGGATACCCGCCGCCTGGAGCCGCTCCCGATACGCCGCACTGGTGAAGTGGCTCCCTTGATCGCTGTTCCAGATCACGGGCGTGGCGTGTTCCAGCGCCTGATCCACCGCATCCAGGACAAACGGCAATTCCAACGTCTCATCCAGGGCCCAGTTCACGATAGACCGGCTATACCAATCAATCACCGCCACCAGGTACATCCAACTGCGGGCCAGGCGGATATAGGTGATGTCAATCGCCCAGACGTGATTGGGATAGCCAGGGGTCAGCCCGTGCAAGAGATAGGGATAGACCGGATGATGGGGGTGACGCCGACTCAGATGTGGTCCCGGACTTAGCCCCATAATGCTCATCTCACGCATATAGCGTTGTACCCGCTTCCGATTGATGGTGTAGCCTTCATGACACAGTTGCGCTTGCATTCGCCGAGAACCGTAATAGGGCATATCGGTATACAATTCATCAATTCGGTGTTTGATAGTGACCTCCTCCTCAGACGGTGGGACCGGGCGATAATACAGACTCCTCCGACTAACCCCGACCAGCTCCGCCTGTGCGGTATGGCGAACGGGCCGGCGCTGAGGGGGAAAAGGCGCAGGGGTTGGTGGGGTTGATTGAGGGGGAGATGGGGTAGGGGAGCAGCGGAAGCGCAGAGCGCAGAGCGCAGAGCGGATTGCTGACCCCTGACCCCTGACCCCTGCAGGGCGATTGAAAATTCTTATGGTAACTTCGGAAAAACAAGCACGTCTCCTTTCCTGGGGTATAATCACCCAAATAATACCTTTGAAAACCCAAAAAAGGAGACTGCGTATGCATGCTACCATACTT
>DAOTUK010000052.1:0-4517 GCA_034437375.1 Chloroflexaceae bacterium
GGACGTTTGCCTGGTTGGGGCGTCATCGGCGATTGAGTAAAGATTACGAATATCATCCGCGTTCCAGTGCCGGGATGATCTATCTGGCATCTATCGGTATGCTCCTTGGGCGATTGACGAAAACGTCCAGATCAGTGTCGTTATGATGGTTTAATACCAAATGCCCTCTAACAATCTTAACCTGCTCTTCTGCTGAAGCTAATGGAATGGGTGTCAACTTAAGTTCACCCCCTGCAATTCCCTGTTGACCAGCAGTAGTTTTGATATGGCGCTTGATAAAATTTCGACTCTCACCAACGTTAAAGCAAATTTCAAGATACTCTTTGTTTAGACCTTGTATCTCAATGGTTCGCATTTTGATAATTTTGTCAGGATGAAGAATAGTTTGACCACGATGTAAACCGCACACACCAACTAAATGACCAGAACCGTTATAACGAGTAAATAGCAAATCGCCCTGCTTTGCCCAATAGTTATCCAGATTCTCCCCTTCACGAGGTTCATAGAAACGAATATCCGACATGTTTACAGACATTGGCCTTACAGCCGATATTCTGAGAATAGGATAGTCGGTTTGATAGCTTGCAGGCTTCCTTGGTAGTCCATTCCCAAGATATGAAATGATTTGATCGGAAGTCGCCCACACCCACCCCGCCGGCAGCGCCGGCAACCCCTCCGTGTTTGGCGCTTTCGGCTCCTGGTATTTGCCGCGCCCCTGCCACTGTTCGCGGCGGGCCTTCAGAATGCGTTGGAGCAGCACCGCGCCCGGTTCCAGGCGGGGGCCATTTTCCTCGCGCCACTCCCGCGTCAGTTCGCCCGTCACCGCCGCCTTGAGCACCGACTGGCGGTAGGTGGCGAGGAGCTTTTGCACGCGGCGCAGCGCCGCTTCCCCGGCATCCAGGCGGCTGAATAGCTCTTCTATTTTCGAGACAATGCGCTGTTGTTCGGGCAGGGGGGCGAAGGGGATACTGTAATGTTTCAATATGTTCTGACTAATGTTAGGCTGTGCCCCTCCCTGCCCAATTTTTTTGAGATTCTGCCGCTCAGATAACAGAAAATAGAAAATGAAGGGAAGCACCCCTTTATTGTGTTCGCTAGGAAGCAAAGCCGCGCAAGCCTGATTTGTGGCGGCTCCAAATTGAAGAACTCCAAGTTTGCCTATCGTTGCACCATACATAGCAACCAGGAGGGTTCCAGGTGGAAATACCTTGGCAGAGCTATTTTGAATACCAGCTTCCGTGAGTGTTTGCGGAACAGTCTTAACAACCCCGTCTGGCAAATCGCCAGTCAACACCCAGGGTATATCACCACCGAAATACTCATCTTTCTTTCTCGATGGTGTGCCGCCGCTAGTCCACTTTCCTGCTTCCCCTAAAGTCGTTTCTACCCACCCCGTCGGTAAATCCTGTGTCATCACGCCACCAGTGCCTCTTGCAAATCATCGAGCAACGTTTTCACGCGAGTACCAAACAGCCGCTGCGCCTCAATCACCCCGCCTTTGTCGGCAAAGGGCGGGTTCTCCATCAAATCGCGCTGGCCTATCTCCGCATTGGCCGCAATGTAGCGGGCAATATCCTGCAACCATTCCAGTTGTTCGGGCGAATAGTCGCGCCCCTGCTTCTTCTCGCGCCCTATCCACAGGTTAAACCGCTGCTCCACCCGCACCCCAAACGGCTCCAACACCGCGTCAAGCCCAAGCGCAAAGCACACCAGCGACACTATCTCCGTCAACTGCTGGTCAACCGGCGCGCCGCGCACCTTTGCCGCATCCAGGCGTTTGTAGGCCTGCCACACGTCCGCCGTCGCCAGAGCGTAGGGCGGGTCGGTCATACGCTGCGTCAACTCCTTGATAGCCGCATAGGTGAGCCGCTGTTTGCCATAGGGTTGATTATACAGGATTTGCAGCGCGGTCAGTTCATCTTTGTTGTCCTCAATGAAGGCTCTGAATTTATCCACCCGCTTCTGTGCGTCCTTCAGGTCATACGCGGCCACGCGCACCGTGTCCAGCGTAAACACATCAAGCACCTGGTCTGCTTTCTCGTGGATATTCTGCAACAGGGTGCGGAGCGCGGGGTCATTGAAGGGCGCACAGGCCGTGTCGGTCAGGCGTTCGGCCACCGCCGCAACCTGCGCTGGTGTGGGGGCGGGGCCGTGCTGCTGCTGCGCGGTATGCTCCTGCGTGTCGGGGTCTATCGCGTCCAGCAAACCATTCGCCAGGTCGCGCAGCGACGGGCCGCCGGTCTGCTGCCCAATGCGGGCGCGGTCATCCTCACCGAGCTTTTTATCCAGCACCGCCAACCGCCCCGCCAGGCTAGAGAGGCCATCCGCATCGCGCCGCCCCTGCGCCACCTGCCCAAGCAGTTTGTCAAAGCGCACCGTGCGCTTGCGCTCCAACGGCTGCGACACATTCTTCTTGCCCTCGGTCACACCCACCGCGTCAATCAGGAGAAAGCGGGTTTTGGTCTGCGCGTCGGGCGTCACAGCCAGCAGGTCGGCATCGGCAATCGTTCGCACGCCGCGCCCCTTCATCTGCTCATAGTAGCCCTCCGAGCGCACATCGCGCATAAACAGCACCACCTCCACCGGCTTGATGTCCGTGCCCGTGGCGATCATATCCACCGTCACCGCAATGCGCGGGAAAGGGTCAACCCGAAACGCCTTGATCAGCGTTTTGGGGTCTTCGCTCGTGTTGTAGGTAATCTTCTTGCAAAAGGCGTTGCCCTCGTTGAACACCTCGCGGGTGATGTGGACAATCTCTTCGGCGTGGTGGTCATCCTTGGCAAAAATGAGCGTCTTGGGCACCCACTGGCCGCTGCGGCCAGGGAATAGCTCGGTGAAGAGTTTGTCGCGGTAGCACTGGATAACGGCGCGTATCTGGTCGGGCACCGTCACCGAGCGGTCAAGGTCGCGGGCGGTATAGTCCAGGTCGGCGTCGAGCCGCTGGTAGCGCAGTTTGCGCGTGCGGCGGTCGCGCACGGGTACGTGGTAGTTGGCGCTTTCCACTGTGCCGCCCTCCTGCGTCACGCGGGTGCGGATGCTGTACACCTCGTAGCCCACGTTGACGCCATCGGTCACGGAGCGTTCGTAGGGATATTCCGCTACCAGATTCTGGTTGAAGAAAGCCAGCGTATGCTTGGAGGGCGTGGCGGTTAGCCCGATGATGAAGGCGTCGAAATATTCGAGCACCTGCCGCCACACGCCGTAAATCGAGCGGTGGCACTCGTCGGTAATGATGAAGTCAAACATTTCGATGGGCACGTCGCGGCTATAGCTCACCGGGCGGATCGCGCCATCGTCGGCCTCCCACGTCTCAAAGCCCGACGAGTCTTCGGCGGCGGGGTCGAGGTCTTGCCCGCGCAAGAGCGCATAGAGTCGCTGAATGGTGGTAATGACGACTTTGGCGTCGGGGTCAATGCGGTTGGATTGGAGATGCTGCACAATGTAGGTGGCGGTGAAGCGGTGGGCCGCGCCGGGGGCCTGGTAATTCTGAAACTCCTTGAGCGTCTGGTCGCCCAGGTTGTTGCGGTCAACCAGAAACAGGATGCGCTGCGCCCCGCCATAGGTAATCAGGCGATGGCTCAAGGTGCAGGCGGTGAAGGTCTTGCCCGCGCCGGTGGCCATCTGGATGAGCGAGCGCGGCTTGTCGTCGGCCAGCGACCGCTCCAACCCCGCGATAGCCTCGCGCTGGCAGTCGCGCAGTCCGCGGGCATCCAGCGGCGGCAGGCCCCGCAGCCGGGCGCGGAGGGGGTCGGGTTGCGTCAGCCAGTGCAGCAGGGTATGGGGCGTGTGGAAGGCAAAGACGCGCCGCGAGCGCGGGGCGGGGTCGCGCATATCTCGAAAGAAGGTTTCGTCGCCGGTGCTCTCGTAGTCGAAGATGAGCTGATCGCTCCAGCGGCTCAGGTAGGGCGGCAGGCCGGTCATATAGCGGGCCGACTGTTCGGCGACACCGCTCAGGGTGACGCCGCTCTTTTTCGCCTCGATGACGCCGGCGGCTTTGCCCTCCACGAAGAGCAGGTAATCGCATGGGCCGGCCGGTAGCGAGAACTCGCGCACGGCGACGCCCACCCCCGCCGTGCGGTCGAACTGGCCCATGTCCTGGATAATCCAGCCGGCTTGCTGGAGCAGGGCGTCTATCTTCTGGCGGGCCTGTGCTTCGGTCATGGCGTAGCCCCGCCCTTCGCTATGGCCCCCTCAATCGCCCCCACCAACTGCTGCGATTGCTCCACCATATCCGCCGCACCGGCCCCATACCGCGCAAACCCCTCCACCGCCGCCCGCGCATAGAGCAGCGCATCGGGCAGGTTGCCCATAGCGCGTAGTGCCAGCGCGACGTTGCGGCGCACTGTGGCAGCATGGTAGTGGTTGCCCGCCGCCTCTTTGTAGCGGATGGACTCGCGGTAGTGGTGTAGCGCCGCATCTATCTGCCCCGCGTCACCGTAGATGTTGCCGAGCTGGCTGTGGGAGACGGCCAGGTCGTTCACCGCGTCGGGCGGGGTCATGGCCAGCGCCTGCTGGTA
>DAOTUK010000053.1:0-23232 GCA_034437375.1 Chloroflexaceae bacterium
GCCGCATCCCCGCCCGCCCCGGCCGCACCCCGGACCGGCCCGCCGCGCTACCTGAACGTGGGACCATTGCGTATTGACACCCACCGCCACGAGGCATGGTTTCAGCAAACACGGATAGCGCTCACGGCTACCGAATACGCGGTACTCACCAGTCTGGCCACCCGGCCCGGCTGTGTCCACTCCTTTGCCGACATCACCCGCCACACGCATGGGGTTGCGCTTGAGCGGAGCGACGCACAGCAATTGTTGGGAACGCATATTCGCAACCTGCGCCGCAAGCTAGACCCCCGCTGCATTGTTAGCGTGCGCGGCGTCGGGTATATGCTGGTTGACCCCAACGAAAAAAAACCCTGATGCCTTGTTCGTAGGATTCCCCCCGCCAAAGATATGGCAACCCCATCACCATAACAACCAGATACCGGGAGCCGGCCACAGCAACACCCCGGCCAGGAAACTGGCCGTATTCATCGCCAGGCTAAGCAGGGCCGCCTGACCAATGCGCAACGCACGACGACTGGCCAGATAGATCAGCACGGCTTCGAAGATGAACGCAAAGAGTTCGGAGAGCAAGAGCGTGATATGGGCCGGCAAGCCATAAGCAATAGGCAATTGGTAGCCGTAGCCGAAGAAGACGGCAAAAAAAATGGTGCCAATCAGAATAATGGGCAGGAGTCCCACAGCCACCCCCACCAGCAGCAAGCGTCGCCCTATCGTATCTATCCAGCGTATGCCCCCCACGACCCCCCCATAGAGTAGGGCTACCAGCAAGATTGCGGTACCAAATACGACATCAAGGTTGGTATGGAAGAAGCCCAGGGCCGGAAAAAAGACCCAGACCACTGGGAAGGAGAGCAAATTCAGCACCCCGATCAAGCTCAGCAGAATGGTTAGCTCACGGCGTACCAGACCGAGCCGCCACAGCACGAGTGCGGCCACGGCCACTTCAACCACCAGTGTCAGACCCCAGGCCGGGAGCCAGGGCCTATTCCGTTCTGAGTCCGATGGGCCCGGGGCTACTCGGAGTGCGCCGTTGGTGATGCGCACCTGCAACGTTTCTTCGTACTGGTCGTCCGATTCGTGGCTCAGGGTAAAGACATTACTCAGGCGCACCTGGTCGGGATATTGCACAATAAGCCGCAGGAACTCTTTGTGTTCAAAACCACCATACCCATAGAGGGCCATACAGCGATTGGCCCGGCACTCTAGTGTGGTGGTTCTGGTGACGGTTTCGGTTTCTGTGACACATGGGGGGGCGTCACAAACTCCAACTTGCCGCACCAGTTTGGGTTGCGAACAGGTCTGGTTGTCACAACGCACAAGTTGCACCCCTTCGCGTGTCGGGGTTGTCTCCTGGGCGGCAAAGTGGAACCACAGCACATTGGGCGGCGGCCCGGCGTTTGCGTCCACCCGATTGGGGAGCAGCAGCACGGTCAACCCACCGGACAGCAATACGAGTGCAATGATTTTCCAACGTACGATACGTCCCATGGCGCTTGTCTCCTTCCTCGTAGTTCTCAACAACCGTGAAGCGCTCCCCCTCTGCCACGCTGGCCGACCAGCGTTTCTGCGAGATGAAGCCACCATAAGCGGACTGCATACCGTGCTTTTGAACATAATTATAGCACAGCCACAAAGCGGTATGGGGGGGGCGTAGCGGCAAGTTTTCCGTATCATCACCCGCGATATGCGCGCATGGGGCAAGAAAAAGCACCTTTCCCGGCAATATGGCCCGAAAATTGCAGTATTTCCCGGCGGATATACGAGCTAGAGTAGCACAAAAAGGAGTGAAACCAATGGCAGACATTATTCGGTATGCAACTAGCACATGGCGTGGTAATCTCAAAGAAGGCAACGGTACCGTCTCAACCAGCAGTGGTACGGTGAACAAGGCTACGGTTACCTTCCCTTCACGTTTTGAACGGGGCCCAGGCAGTAACCCCGAAGAGTTGATTGCGGCCGCGCATGCCTCATGCTTTAGCATGGCGCTGTCCCACGACCTGAGCCAGCAGGGCACCATTCCAGAGCAGATTACCACCCAGGCGACTATTACGCTCCGGTCTGATGAAACGGGATTCAAGATTGCCAGGGTTCATCTGCAAACCGAAGGTACCGTGCCTGGTATTGATGAGGCCCGCTTTTCGGAAGCAGCCGAGCAAGCAAAAGAAAATTGTCCCGTATCAGCCTTGCTCAAGCCGGGGCTTGAGCAGTTGACGGTAGAGGCTCGGTTGAGCCAGGCTGTAGGGAGCTAACCATCGTATCAGGAGACGATACCATCGGGATGCCGGGAAGAGTGCGACGCTGTGCGCGGGCAACCTCTCGGCCGTTGTGGGCGACTATGGCCCCTTGACCATGACGGCCCCCCTCATCGTAAGGCCCAGACCATAGAGGGGAGAACTATGGGCGGGGCGGGGATGATTTCCCAACGCTCTGGTTGCAAGGTATAATTGTATGATGGTTGCACTACCTCCCATAGAAACCCTTTCGCTACCCGTGACGGTCGCTCTCTTTTGTGGGGCCGCGCTGGTTATTGGCGTGATTGGTTCGCGTCTCTCGCGTGTTGCCGACACGCTGGCCGATAGTACCGGCCTGGGCGAGGCTATCGCCGGGGCGCTCTTTCTGGGGGCCACCACGTCGCTACCCGGTATCGTCACCTCGGTAACGGCGGCCCTGGAGAACCACCCGCAGTTAGCGATGAGTAACGCTATCGGGGGGATTGCGGCCCAGACCGTTTTTCTGGCTATTGCCGATATAGCCTATCGGCAAGCCAATCTGGAACATGCCGCCGCCTCGGTGTCGAATATGCTTCAGGGAACGCTGCTGATTATCCTGCTGGCGATCCCTTTGCTGGCCACGAACAGTCCCCCCATCAGTGTGCTTGGAATCCACCCCGCCTCGCCGCTCATGGTGGCGGTCTACCTCTACGGCTTGCGGATGGCCTCGCAGGCTCGCTCCCATCAGATGTGGTATCCCCATAAAACCGCCGAAACCCAGAGCGACGTACCTGATCCCGACGCCACCAGCGATCCGTTGGGGCTACTCTGGGTACGTTTCGGGGTGCTGGCGATCCTGCTTGGCGGGGCCGGCTGGCTGGTTGCCACAACCGGTATGCACATCGCGGCGCAAAGCGGCCTTTCGGAAACGGCCGTGGGTGGCTTTCTTACGGCTATCGCCACCTCGCTGCCCGAACTGGTTACGGCGATTGCGGCCGTGCGGCAAGGGTCCCAAACGCTGGCCGTGGGCGGCATTATTGGCGGCAATGCCTTCGACACCCTCTTTGCCGCTGTTGCCGATGTCGCCTATCGGCCGGGGTCAATCTACCACGCAATGACGCCCCACCAGGGGTTTCTTATCGCCCTGACGATAATGATGATAGGGGTGTTGTTGATGGGGCTTATCCGCCGCGAGAAGCAGGGTATTGCGAACATTGGCTTTGAGAGTTTCTTTATTCTGGTTATTTATGCTGGCGCGGCGGCATTCCTGCTGATGGTCTAGTGCGTTCTATCTTACCCAGGCAACTGCCCCACCGTAAACCTGGTTTCAAAGGCGTTCAACAGGTCAAGGTATTGTTCCAGATAGCGCGTGAGCAGGTAGCGGTCGCAGACGGTCTGGCGGGCTGTCTCGCCCAGACGCTGCTGCAATCCGTCGTCCTTGAGGATGGCAACCATCCGCTCGGCGGCCTCATCTACCGACGACACCAGATAGCCATTGACGCCATCTTCAATCTGGTGGCGGATACCGCCCGTGTTCCCACCGATAACCGGTGTTCCCTTCCACAGCGCCTCGGCCACCGTCAGACCAAAGCCCTCGCGTAGCGACTTTTGCAGCACTACCGCGGCCCGTCGCTGCAACGCATTGACCAGGGCTGTATCCTCCTGGGTCATAATAATGATGCGCTCGTCGCGCTCATCCAGCAGGCTTTCATACACCCGTTCGCCCTCCGGGTCGTCCGTGGCGACATTGCCAAGCAGCACCAGGGTTGCATCAACTTGCTGGCGGGCCTGCTTGAAGGCCGCAATCACTCCCTGCGGATCTTTCCAGCGGTCGAAGCGGGAAATCTGCACCACCAGCGGTCGGTCGGTCGGGATGTGGTAATAGTTCAGACGCCGATCTATTTCGTGCTCTGGCAATTCGCGGTTGGTAATGCAGAAGGGGTCTATGGCCGGCTGAAAACAAAACTGTGGCGTACGCAGCGGTTGTTTATACTCGTCCAGGCTCACAATCACCGCGTCATACTGTTCGATAAAGCCGGACAGATAGTGCCATAGGGCGGGGGCGGGGTTGGAGAGGTCAATGTGGCTGCGCCATATCCAGGGGCCGCGCCGGCGGTAGTGCTGGATCATGGGTAGGGGTTGGGGATCGTGTATCAACACGGCGTCGTGGTGTTCCAGGTGGTTTCGCACCGCATTCTCATAGACTATCTCTTCGTAAATCTGTTTTTTCTGGTCGGTCAGGTTAATTTCGCCGCCCTGAAGCGCGTTATGCATCTTCTTGGTAATGCTGAAGAAATCGGGGGCCCCCTGAAGGACACGCCAGCCGGTCTTGATACCGACACTGTTCATCAGTAATGTGAGCGACGAAAGGAGCGTCGCAACACCGCCGCCATAGTAGGTCGAATTGACATTGACGACATGCAAATCTTGCAAGGCCCGGGCTTTGCGGCCAATCCGTTCCACCGTTTCCGCGCCAATATAGGGTTCATAATCATCAAGCGTTACAATGTGGTGTTGGCTTTGCATAGGGGCTATCTCCTTTTATCATGTTCGGTTTTTGTTTCAGCATTCAACATTGCAAGGTATGGGCCACCCCCTCCCTGGCCCACATCTTGCAATAATCACCGGCAAGCTATGCGGCAACATTGCTCTATCGCAATCTGTCATTGCTCGTAAACGCAGTATCTGGGAATGTGAGCATCGTGCCCGTATGGGTGCGAGAGGCACACGCTCCCAGGGATTACAACTCGATCAGGGTTGATCTATGCGCTCTATTCGTAGTTTTTGTCATAGTTTTTGGAAAAGGAGAACCAGGGTATGAAAACGATTGTAGGATTGTTCGATACCAATAAAGACGTAGAACAGGCTGTCGGAGAATTGGCAAACCTTGGGATTATGCGTAGCCAGATGAGCATTGTGGCCCGCGATGCTGTCCTCCGTGAACGCTATGTTGGCCTGGATGACTGGGGCCTAACCGAGAGCGTCGGGGCCGGGGCTATGGGGGGCACCGCTATTGGGGGGCTTATCGGGTGGCTCGCTGGCCTGAGTACGGTAACGCTGCCCGGCATTGGCCCGGTCATCACCGCCGGGGCGCTGGCTACCACGCTTGGGTCAACCGCCCTGGGGGCCGGACTTGGTGCGGCTACCGGTGGGTTGATTGGGGCTCTCACCAGCGCGGGTATTCCTGAACCAGACGCCCACGTCTACGCGGAGAGTGTGAAACGGGGCGGTATTCTGCTCTCGGTTACCGTGACCGACGAGCGCGTTTCCCCGGTCATAGAAGCATTTGACCGCGCAAACGCGGTAGATATTACCGCTCGCCGCGAGGAGTTGCGCCGGAGTGGTTGGGATGGGTTCGATAGTACGACCGGATAACCCCCCGTCCGCAGAGTGCTATATGGCCTCCCCAACCTGATAGGACGTAGGAAGCAGGAAAGGAGCACAACCCGATGACGATAGGAATGGTCGGACTGGGCAATATCGGTACGGCGGTCGCAAACCTTATGGCCAGCAAGGGTTCCCCCGTGCTCGGTTGGGAGTATCACCGCGACACGGTTGAAGAAATCAACACCACCCACACCAATTCCAGGTATCTGCCGGAGATTGCCTTGAGCCACCATCTGGCCGCAACCAGCGTGCTGGATGAGCTGTGTACCTGCGACGTGCTTTTCGTTGCGCTCCCCGCGCTCTTTATCAAGCAAACGCTGGAACCATACCAGCATACCATCGCCCCCCACACTATCCTGGTCAATCTGGCCAAAGGGATTGACCGTGAAACGGGCCAGACCGCCTTCCAGACGCTTTCGGCCCTCTTTCCCCAGAACCCGCGGATGATGCTGGCCGGCCCGGCGATTGCCAACGAATTGGCCCGCGGTAGTCCCACCGTCGTGGTGCTGGCCGGCCCCGATATTCCCGACCTGCTGCGGGTTTCACGCTTGCTGGAAACCAACCATTTCCGCACACGCTTTACCGATGATACCATCGGCGTTGAACTGGGCGGTATCCTCAAAAATGTCTACACTATTGGCCTGGGGCTATTCGATGGGCAGAACATCACCAGCGTCAACGTGCGCTCGGTCTACCTGACCATCGCGCTGGAAGAAATCACCCGTATGGGGGTTGCGCTAGGGGGCAAAGCCGAAACCTTCTCTTACCTGGCCGGTATGGGCGATTTGCTGGCCACCGCGTTGAGCCAGCACAGCCACAACCGCCGCCTGGGGGAATTGTTGGCCACCGGGCATACGCTGCAACGTGTCCAGGACGTGATGGGTGTTTTGCCAGAGGGCTACAATACGATGCGGTTTGCGCTCTCGGTGGCCGAAAAGCTGCATATACCGCTGCCGCTGGCCAAAGGGTTATGGGAGGTGCTGCATGGAGCTGTGAGCACAGAAACGTTTATCTCCTCGTTTGCTAGAGACTTTGTGTATCAGGGGGAAGAGAGCGGGTGGTAGCCCGGACAGAACCGTAGCATCTTCCATGATGATGGGTCAAACCGGGCCAGGGGAACCCCCTGGCCCACATCTTGCAACCCTCGTTGAGCAAACGTAGAGAGAAATCACTGGGGAGCAACCATGAAACAAGACCAGAAAAACCTGAATAATTTGCGTATTTCCGACACGTCTATTCGCCAGCCGGTGCTGGTTACAATGGCCATGTTTCTGCTGGTGGTGTTTGGCGTGCTGGCTTTTTTTACCCTGCCGGTTGAGCTTATCCCCGACACCGCTTCGGTGCGTATCACGGTCACGGTAGCCTACCCTGGCGCAAACCCCGCGACCGTGGCCGAAGAGGTCGCCGAACCGATTGAGGATGAACTGAGCACGCTCAGCGGGGTAGACCATCTCACGACCAGAGCGCAACAGGGCCGCGCAACGATTATGACCGACTTTAACACCGGGGTCAACGAAGACATCGCCTATCAGGATGTGCGCGAGAAAGTAAGCGCGGTGATGCCGACCTTGCCAGAGGATGTAGAAGACCCGGTGTATCAGCGCTTCGATGTCAACCAACTACCCGTCCTGTCCGTGGCCATAAATGACTCCGGAGAGCGCACACCGCTGGCCTTGCGGCAGGTGGTCGAAGATGCCATCGTGCCGCGCATCCAGCGGGTGCAGGGGGTCGGGGCCGTGAGCGTGAACGGCGGACGCGAGCAACAGATTAACGTGTTGCTGAACATGGACGACATGAACGCCCGCAGTATTGCACCCGTCCAGGTGGTAGACGCGCTGAAAGCGGCCAACGTCAACCTGGGGATGGGCAACGTGCGGGTGGAGGAAACCGAAATCAATTTGCATACTCCGCCGTTGATAGAGGAGCCGCAGGACATATCCCGCGTGCGTATCACCAATACGCGCTATCGCATTGGCGATATTGCCCAGGTGGAGGATGGCATAGCGGAGGTAGAGCAGTATAACCGCCTGAATGGGAACGAGACTATCACGATTGATGTTCGCAAGCAATCGGGCACCAATACGGTCGAGGTAGTCAACCGCGTGCGGGATGCCTTGCAGAATCTCTTTAGCCAGCGCCCCGACTTGAGCTTTACCGTTGTCCGAGATGACTCGACCTTTGTCGAAGAATCTACCCGTAGCTCCATCACCGAGCTGATCATGGCGTGTGTGGCGGCTCTGGTCGTCGTGTTTGTCTTTTTCCGCGATCTGCGCGGTACGCTCATCACCATTGCCGGGTTGCCGATTATTTTGATTGGTACCTTTGCCGCTTTTAGCCTGTTTGGTATGACGATTAACTTGATAACGCTGGTGGCGCTGGCTGTGTCGGTGGGTCTGGTGATTGACGATGCTATTGTGGTGCGCGAAAACATCTTTCGGCATATGGAGCGGGGGGCACTGCCGGTTATTGCGGCCAGTCGTGGGACGGCCGAGGTAGCCTTGCCGGTGCTGGCCATGACGCTTACGGTTATTGCGGTCTTTCTACCCATTACCTTTACCACGGGCGCGACGGGTATTATCTTCCGTTCGTTTGGTCTGGCGATTGCCAGCGCGGTGGTTCTCTCGCTGTTTGAAGCCTTGACGCTGGCCCCCATGATGTCGGCCTATGTCTTCAAAGCTACACACCGCCAGAAACAATCTGAAGAGAGCAAGCAAGCCGACTCTGTGGAGGAGACGCCCCCCCGCTCCCTGATAGTTCGGGGCTATGCGGGTCTGCTGCGCTGGAGCCTGCGCCACCGGCTGGTGGTGGTGGTGCTGGCTATCGGGTTTATTGCGGCCAGCGTCTCCACAGCCCAGACGCTCAACTTCTCGTTTATGCCCGAACAGGATAGCGGCGATTTTTACGTTGGCTTTGAGATGAATCCTGGCACGCCGTTGGAAGTGACAAACGCGCAGGCGAAACGAGCCGAGCAAATACTGCTGGATGACCCCGACGTGCAAGACGTGCTGGCGGACGTGGGGGGCGCGGGGACGCCCAACCAGGCCGAGTTTTTTGTCAAGTTGGTTGACGGAGCCTCTACCAGCGACGTACGGGGACGGCTGCGCGAGCAGATGGGGTTCTTGCCGCGCCTGGCGTTTGGTGTGCCCGGCTTTGTCGGCGGGCAGAGTACCCGCGTATCGGGGCGGCAGGTGCAACTGAGCCTGGAAACCAGCCGGCCCGTTGACACGATAGTGCCGCTGGTGCAAGAGCTGGAACAGGCGATTACGGCCATGTCTGGCGTGGTAGATGTGGGTACCTCGCACAAGCCGGGCCAACCCCAGATTGAGTTCAGCGTGGAGCCATTCAAGGCGGGCGACGCTGGCGTAACCACCCGCGCTATTGCCACGACTATTCGCACGCTCTTTAATGGCACAGTAGCTACGACGCTGCGCCAGAGCGAGGACGATACCGATATTATGGTGCGTTTGCGCGATAGCGACCGCAACAAGCTCGAAGACCTGGACGAGGTGAATATTCCCACTGCGCAGGGGATGATGGCGCTTGGGGCGCTCATTGATATGGAGAGCAGCACCAGTCCTGCGACGCTGCGGCGTTATGACCGCGCCAACCAGGTGCTTATTGGGGCCAACCCCGACGAGCGCACGGCCAACCAGGTCAAGCAGGCGATAACCAGTCGCCTGGAGCAGATGGACTTGCCCGCGCACCTCTCCTACCGCTTTGTGGGCGAGTCGGAGCAAATGAGCGAGGGGTTTCGCTCGCTGCTGATTGCCATGGGGCTGTCGGTCATTTTCGTCTATATGGTTCTGGCCTCGCAGTTTGGTTCGTACACCCAACCCTTTGTGATTATGTTGGCGATGCCGTTTAGCTTTCTGGGGTCGTTCCTGGCGCTCAAGTGGCTTGGGCTCAATCTCACGATTACCAGTATGATGGCGCTGGTGTTGCTGCTTGGTCTGGTGGTCAAGAACTCTATTTTGCTGGTGGATGTAGCCAACTACTACCGCGCCGATGGGCAGAGCATCAACGAGGCAATAATCAACGCGGGGGCGGTGCGGTTGCGGCCCATTTTGATGACCTCTATCTCGCTGGTGGCGGGGGTGTTGCCGGTGGTGATTGGTATTGGCGAAGGCACCGAGGTGCGGCGCGGCCTCTCCGTTTCGATTATGGGCGGGATGATCAGTTCAACGATGTTGACGTTGCTGGTGGTGCCCACCGCGTATAGTTTGCTGGAAGGGTTCAAGAGTTGGTTGCAGCGCCGCCGCTCTTCGCAGCCGGAGGAGTCGCCAAAGCGTGAGCAGCCGGCGTCGCAGAAGGCGGCTTCGTCCGACGCGGGGTAGCGGGCGGGGACGAGCGGGAAGCATCCAACTACTTGTGAACAGATATGGTATGGGGAGGGTTCGCTGGTTTGTACAAAATCGCGTATAATTTCGTTACAAACTCGAACAGGTTAGCAAAAGGGGATACCCGATGAAAGAAACCTACCGAAAACTAACCGAGTTAAAGATGCGGCTCATATCGGCTACCGATTTTTACGCGGTGTTTAACTACTTCTTCGACCACTTTGGCGAGAACGAAGAGTTCATTGATAAGAGCATCCCCCGGCATAACAGCAAGCTGCAACATGTGCTCATCGCCTCGGTAGAACCGGTGCTCCAGCAGCGAACAATTCTTGCGCGCAAGGTGATGATGTTTTACGTCCCCCATGAGAAGTTCTATCATGGAGCTGCCATATTTAATGGCGTATTGACAAACTTCTTTTACTTTCAGGAGATTGACGCTGGCTTAATAGCCCTATCTCTGGATGCAATGACGGGCAAGACTGTCATTATCCGCTTTTCCTTTCAGATGGTGGGAGAACCTCCCAAAGCGTCTCGCAACTAACTCAACGGTGGACGAAATCGCCAGCGTGTTGATTTGATGTCGGCGTAAAGCGCGGGGGTGGCCATCCAACGCCCCCTATATTCTCTGTTCCTACGCGACTACCGGCCCGGTTGTACCCTGGCCGGCAGGTAGCGCGTGTTCTGTCGCTGTGTCCGGCGTGGCTTCGGCGGTGTTGGGCACAGCCAGCGTTTGCGGTGGGGGGCGGGGTGGTGGCGACCCGCCCAGGCACGATGGCTCCACATATCCCCTTCTACGGCGGGTGTGCCAGGACGTTTTTCCGCCCCCAGAAGTAGCTTTGCTTTACGCCGCACTCGTCGCAGCGAACAGCCGTTGCCATCACAGAGCGGGGACGTTCCCATTCCATCGCGCCTGTGGTACAATAGCACCCAGGTATTGAAACGAGAAAGTACAAACCTATGCTTACCCGAAGAATCATTCCCTGTCTGGATGTGAAAGCCGGTCGTGTGGTAAAAGGGGTGTCCTTTATTAACCACCGCGACGCGGGCGATCCGGTGGAATTGGCCGCTATCTATAACGAAGAAGGCGCGGACGAACTGGTTTTCTATGATATTACGGCCAGTAGCGATGAACGTAATATTATGGTTGAGGTTGTCGAACGCACGGCGCGAGAGGTATTTATTCCCTTGACGGTAGGGGGCGGGCTGCGCACCACCGACGATATGTACCGGATGCTGCGGGCCGGCGCCGACAAGGTTTCTATCAATACCGCCGCGGTGCTCAACCCACAGCTTATCTCCGAAGGCGCACAACGCTTTGGGAGCCAGTGTATTGTCCTTTCAATAGATGCTCGCCGCGTTGATGCACAAGGTATCCCTCTGCCATCCGTCAACCTTCAAGCCAGCAACGACCAACCACCCCGCTGGCACGTCTTTACCCATACCGGGGGCAATCCGCGCTCCACGGGCCTGGACGCTATCGAA
The DNA here is from genome assembly GCA_034437375.1 of Chloroflexaceae bacterium. GTDB lineage: Bacteria > Chloroflexota > Chloroflexia > Chloroflexales > Chloroflexaceae > JAAUSY01. Next base: position 11,417 of record DAOTUK010000053.1, read on the forward strand.
TGGTCCCGACGGGGGGTAGAACTGGGCGCGGGCGAAATTGTGATTAACAGTATGGACGCCGATGGGCAAAAGACCGGCTATGACCTGGAACTATTGCGGGCCATGAGCGCTGCGGTTGCGGTACCGGTGATTGCATCGGGGGGGGCCGGTACACCGGAGGATATGTACCGCGGGTTAGCCGAAGGCAACGCCGATGCGGTGCTGGCGGCCTCTATCTTTCACTTTGGTACCTATCGCATTGCCGAGGTGAAACACTACCTGGTCGAACGGGCTATCCCCATGCGGCAACTGTAGGTTGGCGGTGCGGTTGGAGGAGGTACCGCACCGAGAAATACCAGACCAGTTCACACACCAGACCGTGAACCCGGCGAAGGTTTGCGACTATTCCCCGCGGTATGTTGAGAGACACCCGACCAGTTACATGCTAGGACACATGGCTTTTGGTGGTTTTCTTGAGCGGATTTGTCGGCGGTGAACCGTTGCTCGATGTCGCCGTTGCAACCGAGTTGGCCATCGCGGCCGAGGCGGTGGCTGAAAGTGGGGTTGTTGGGGCGGAAGAATTTTTGATGGGCTGTGTGCCGCGCAATTTGCGAAGCTGGAGCATTGCCTCAAGGGCCGCTTCATGCACCACTGAATCACCCTCTTGCATCGCCTGGGCCAGCGCGTCCATAACCTCGCGCGTCAAGGCGGTGCGCCCCATACGGCCAAGCGCATGCGCCGCGGCTTCCTGGACATAGACATCGCTATCGTTGAGCAGGGCCACCAGTTGGGTGATGATTTTGGGAATGCCGGCCAGGTCGCCAAGCTCAACCACGACCATCACCGCGGCCGAACGCACAAAACAATCCTCGTCTGACAGGCGGGTGAAGATATGGTCGAGCACTTCGGGCGAGGCGATACGTTCGCGCAGGCTCCCAAGGGCGCGGGCCGCCGCATAGCGCGTTTGCATATCGCGGTCGTGCAGGGCTACCTGTAACAAGGTTTTGACCATGGGCAAGGGCGGGGTCTGGGCAAAGTCGCCTAGCCGCCGTGCCGCGGCGGTACGCACATCTGAAGAGCTGTCTTTTAATGCCTCGCTCAACATAATCAGCTCGGCCGGCGTAAACTGTCCGTGCCGCTCTTTCAAGTTGGCGATAGCATTATGCCGCAGTTTCCAGCCAGCATCTTGCAACACATGCCGAATCTGGAGGAACATATGGGGCGGGTGTATCGAAAGCTCATGCATTAACGTTTGCCGAAACCACTCATCGCGGGTACTATTAAGCCGCTGGCGGGCCACCTGAACCACATACAACGTGACCATCACTTGTTCAACGGCCAGACACAGATCCGGGTGGGTATGAAACTCTCGTTCTAACAACCGGGCCCCTTGAAAGCGCAACTGCTGCGCGCGTCGCACAAGATGATCGGCTCCGCTGTTGTGAACAATGGATGAAAGGGTCAACACGGCGTTAATTGGTTCGTGCTGAAAAGACTCGACAAAAGGTTCTATCGTACGCGCTGCGAGATACCCCAACAACGTCGCCGCACCATTGATCTGGACATCTTGCCAGGGGTCGCGGGCAAACACATTGAGACTCTGAACAATCTGGTTGTGCCAGTTTTCTTGATTAAACATTGCCATACTATCAGCGCTTTGGACTTATGAAAGAATACTACACCTGGGCATTTTCGCCCATTTTCGGGAGTGTAATTCTTATTGTATCATAGCAGGCCGGGTTTGTATAGCACAGCGAGGGGCCCCACAGATAGTACTTTCGGGCTATATCTTAAGATATGGTAAAAAGTGTCTATTGGCAATTTGGGGCGCTATTGCGCGGTACGGCCAAGAGGGAAGTATGACTGAAACACCAACACCATACGCAAAACGGCAGATACTGGGGCGGCGTCTGGGGCTTGAACCTTACTATACGGTGGAGGAGCAGACCGATACGCGCCTGTTGCTCCGGTCGCGCCCGGATGCGAACCGACGAGCGGGGCGTAAGTTTGCCGGCTGTGGGACGACGGTATTGCTGCTTTCGCTCACGTTCTACTGCATTAGCTTTGTGAGTAGCCAGGGACAACTGGGCCCCTACCTGACGGGGACAATATGCGCGCTCCCCTTCGGGATTATCGGGGGGGTGGGGCTTATTGGGGGGTTGGCTATCGCCAAAACGGTCAATACCATCACGATAGACAAGGATGAACGGCAGGTAATCTATACCCAGAAGTCGCGCCGCGAACGCACCCAACGCCTGGGGTTCGACCAGATTACGCGCGTACGGCTCCGCACACAGCGCTTTAACGCCTCCTTCTTTTTGCGGCGTGAGCAGCCGATACGGGTACTGCTCCTGGTGACAGATGCGGACCAGGAGTGGGTTCTTGATAGTTCGGTTGAGGATGAACACCTGTTGCCGCTGGCCCAGAGGATAGCGGGTCTGCTGGATGTGCCGTTGGAGCGGGAGCCGGTGGCCGACGCGGAGGGGTAGCGCGACTGGCCCACAAGGGGGCGGAAGCAAGCTCGTGCGTTCGCCCCCCTTGTGTCCATTGTGTTGGTTTATGCAGTGGCCACGGTCACGCTTACCCGCGCCGCCACCTGTCGGGCCACTTCGCGGAAGAGCTCGGCGTAGGCGTCGGGGGCGTCGCTGGCGGAGGCCGGTACCCCCTGGTCGCCGCCTTCGCGGACGCTGGCCCCAATCGGTATTTGCCCCAACAGCGGTACATCGAGTTGTTGCGACAGTCGTTCGGCTCCGCCGCTACCAAAAATGTCATAGCGTGTGCCGGTATCGGGGGCGATAAAGTAGGCCATATTTTCCACAATGCCAAGCATTGGCACATCTACCTTGCGAAACATTTGCATCGCTTTGACGACATCGGCGGTGGCTACCATCTGGGGGGTTGTGACAATTAACGCGCCGGTGATGGGGAGCGATTGGGCCATGGTCAGGGCTACATCGCCTGTGCCGGGCGGCATATCTACAATCAGGTAATCGAGCGGCTGCCACACCACGTCGTAGAAGAATTGGCGCAGTAGTTGGGTGACCATGGGCCCGCGCCAGATAACGGGTTGATCTTCTTCTATCAGCAGGCCAAGCGAGATGGTTTTGACGCCGTGTACGACGGTGGGGACAATCACCGGCTGGCCGTTTTCGCCTTCGTAGGCGGCGGGGTAGTCGTGGGCGCCCATAATCATGGGGACGGATGGGCCAAACACGTCGGCGTCGAGCAGGCCTACGCGGGCCCCTTCCTGGGCCAGGGCGACGGCGACGCTGGTAGCGACGGTAGATTTGCCCACCCCGCCCTTGCCGGCCGCCACGGCAATGATGTGCGCCACGCCGGGGATGCCCTGCTTGTCGGGGAGTCCCTGGTGTGCGCGGGGGGAGGCGGTCATTTCAATATGTACGTCGGTAACGCCGGGGATGGTGCGGACGGCCGCTTCGGCGTTATCGTGTATCTGGCTCTTGAGCGGACAGGCGGGGGTGGTCAATTCAATAGCAAAGGAGACATGGCCCCCATCAACCTGTACCTGCTTAATCATATTATGGGAAACCAGGCTCCCGCCAAGCTCCGGCTCTGGCACGGTGTCCAGCGCTGCTATTACCTGTTCCGCAGTAACGATCTGTTCGTTTTGCGATGAGTTGCGCATAGTCATTGCTCCACTTGTTGTAGGCATTCGCTGCGGGGGGGCGGGGCAGAGTGTGCTACCCATCCCCAGACGCACGGAATCCCTACACTGTATCTATCGGTTACGGTACATATCATTTGTGCTGGCAATTATACCAGATTTGAAAAGCCGCGTCTATCATAAACGGGGCCCTAACAGGGCGATTGCAAGGTCGCTCTGGCGACGACAGACGACGGCTTTTCCGTATTCGCAACCGTTGGTTTGCGCCTTCAGCACGAAATATCGGGGGGGTGTGGCGCGGCTTTGCCGCGCCACACCCCCAAGAAAAGGTGGTTTTGAGGGGCACAGCCCCTCAATCTCCCCAGGTGTTCTCGTTGACGTAAGACGTTGCAATCGCCCTACCTGGGAGCGCGGGTATCTTGCCCGCCCCGGAGCAGGCGGGACGCTCGCGCTCCCAGGAAACTGAAATGCCCCCTTGACACCCCCCGCCCGGCGTGCTATACTTATTTCAATTTTAGAATGATTCTAAGGTGAGTATGATTCTACAAGACAAAATTGAACACTTGATGCAAGAACTTGAAGCGGCCGGCAAACGCGCCACCCCCCAACGTTTTGCTGTATGCCAGGCCCTCGTTGAGCATGGCGGCCACCCCACCGTCGCCGACGTGTTCGAGCGGGTGCGCCAGACCGTCCCAATGATCAGCCAGGCCACCGTGTACAACACGGTTGACACGCTCGAAGAGCTTGGGCTTATCCAGCGGCTCGACATCGCCAACCATGGCCATGTCCACTACGACCTGGATGTCAAGCCGCATGTGAACGTTGTCTGCCGCCATTGCGAATATATTGCCGACGTTACTATAGACGCGCTGGATCATTTGCTGGACGAGGTGAGCGAACGCACCGGTAGCGAGATTGACCGCCACGCCGGGTTGATAGTGTATGGCGCTTGCCCGGCCTGTCGGGCCGCAGGCAAGACCGCCGCGCTCGACACGCACAGCAAGCCATGCCCCACGCCTATGCGCAAGCACGGTAAGGGCCACTGCCGCCGCAGCGGCGGGGGAGCGCATGCACGCCGCAATAGCCAGGGCGAATAATGCCCACGCTTTTTTTTGCGGGCAATTTAGAATGATTATTACGTAATACCTATTATTTTGGAAGGCAAACCTGAAAACGATAAGGAGTACATACGATGACCACATCAGTCACAACCGCACAAGGAATGAAGATGCAGCACCAGAACGACGAGGCGATGTCCCACGAAGACGCCGAACTGGCCCAATTGCCCTGGATGATACGCTTGACTATCCTCACCCTGGTGAGTGTTATCGCCGGGTGGATTATTGAAGATATGACCGCGCTTCCCGCCGCCGTGCCCTGGGCCCTCTACGCCGTCGCCTACATTGCGGGCGGCTTTTACAGCGTGCAGGAGGCGTGGGAGTCGTTGCAAGAACGCCAATTTGACGTGAACTTTTTGATGATTATTGCCGCCATTGGCGCGGCGGTTGTGGGCGAGCCTAAAGAGGGCGCGGTGTTGATGTTCCTCTTCTCGCTTTCCAACACGCTGGAAACCTATGCAATGGGGCGCACACACGCCAGCATCCGCGCCCTTATGGATATGACCCCCTCCACGGCTCGCGTGCTGCGCCAGGAGAATGGCAGCGAGCAGGAGCGCGAGGTACCGGTGGAACAGGTCGCCATCAACGAACTGGTATTGGTGCGCCCCGGCGAAAAGATACCGACGGACGGCGTGGTACAGCGCGGCGAGTCGGCGGTGAACGAGGCCAGCATTACGGGCGAGTCTATGCCTGTTGAGAAAACCACCGGCGCGAAGGTGTTTGCGGGCACCATCAACGGCCAGGGGGCCATAACCGTGCGCGTCACCAGCGCCGTGCAAGACTCGGTGCTGTCGCGGATTGTCAAGATTGTAAGCGAGGCGCGGGAGCAGAAGGCCAGGAGCCAGAAGTTTACCGACAAAGCTATCGGGCAGTACTACGCTTACGCCGTGGTGGGTATCACCTTGCTGGCTATCTTTATCCCCATCCTCTTCCTGGGGTGGGAGGTACAGGAGGCGCTCTACCGCGGTATGACGCTTATGGTGGTGGCGTCGCCCTGTGCGCTGGTTATCTCCATCCCCGCGGCGCTGCTTTCGGCGCTGGCCAGTTCGGCGCGGGGCGGCGTCCTCTTCAAGGGCGGGGCCTACCTGGAAGCGGCTTCGCAAGTACAGGCCGTGGCGTTTGACAAAACCGGTACGTTGACCACGGGCCGCCCTGGCGTGGTGCATATCCAACCGCTCATCGCGGAGGTTGCGCTGGACTTCAACTGCTGTCATAATGAGGTGTGCCTGCCCGACGATGATACGATGGGCACCTTGAGCGAGACACAGATGCGCCTGCTGGCGGCGGCAGCGGCTATCGAACGCTATTCTGAGCATCCGCTGGCCAGGGCGATTGTTCGCAAGGCGCAGGAGCGCGGTCTGGACATACCCGACGCCAGCGCGTTTGAAGCGATGTCCGGCTCTGGCGCACGGGCCACGGTGGGTGGGGCGGCGTTGCGTATCGGGCGGCCGGAGTTGTTTGGCTCGCTTTCGGAAGGGTTGCAGCAGGAGATAGCCACGCAGCAGCAGATGGGCCGTACGGTGGTACTGATGGGCCAGGATGAACCATGGGTCTTGCTGGCGATGGCCGACACCGTGCGGCAGGAGTCGGTAGACGTGGTGGCGCGTCTGAAGGAAGCGGGCATCAAGCATACCATCCTGCTGACTGGCGATAACCGCTACGTAGCCGAAAAACTGGCCCACGAGCTTGGCGTAGATGAGGTGCGCTCAGAACTGTTGCCAGATCAGAAGGTGGAAGCGGTACGCAAGCTCAAGCAGGAGTATGGGACGGTGGCGATGGTGGGCGACGGCGTGAACGATGCCCCCGCGCTGGCGACGGCCAATCTGGGCATAGCGATGGGCGCGGCCGGTACGGATGTGGCGTTGGAAAGCGCCGATGTGCTGCTGATGAGCGACGACCTGAGCCGCTTGCCGGGTATGCTGCGACTGGCGCGTCAATCGCGCCGCGTGGTACAGATGAACCTGGCCTTTGCCTTTGTGGTGATGGCGGTATTGATGGTGCTGGCTATCGCGGGTACTATTCCCCTCACGCTGGCGGTTATCGGGCACGAGGGCAGCACCCTCATTGTGGTAGCCAATGGGTTGCGCTTGCTGCTGCCCTGGCGCTAGGGCCAACAGGCGCGAGGCGCGAGGCGAGAAGCGCGAGGCGCGAGGCACGATACCAAATTCGGGTGATTACTACTACAATACTTCTCAACATCAAGCGCATACATATCACGTAGCATCGCCTCACGCATCACTCGTCACTGGTATGAGGCGCGAGGCGCGAGGCGCGAGGCGGCAGAGCGGAGCGAGACAAACCGCATGACCTCGAAAGGGGAAATCGTTATGCGTGAACAAACAAACATAACGGGATTGAGTGAAAGTGTCGAGATGTACCTGGTGATGGTAGCGCTCGAACACAACGGGAGCCAGCCGGTACATCTTTCGTTGCTGGCTGATAAGCTCTCTATTTCGCCGGTATCAGCTAACGAGATGTGCCACAAACTGGCCGAGCGCGGCCTGGTAGATTACCAACCCTACAAAGGCGTTACGTTGACCGCGCAGGGCGAAACGCTGGCGCAGCGCGTGCTGACCCGCCGCCGCACCTGGGAGATTTTTCTTGAAAAGCATCTGGGGCTTGAACTGGATGAAGCGTCTGAGATTGCCTGTCAATTGGAACACATCACCTCCGATAAGCTCATTCAGGCCTTGTCGGCTTACCTGAAGACGCCACTTCCGCCAGGCGAACAGGAGACTATCGCCCCGCCCCAACCATTAACCATGTTGACCGCCGGGCAGCGGGGACAGGTGGTCGCCACCACGGCCAACGACAGTACCCTGGGTAGTTTCCTGGTGGCGCAGGGGGTGCTGGTGGGTACCCCTGTCACAGTGCTGGCCGTGGGAGCCGATGGCTCCATCTTGATAGACCTGGCGGGCAATCACCTCTCGCTGGCGCAGAGCGTTGCGGCCCATATTACTGTCGCGGTGACGGCGTAAAGCGCGGCGGCGCGCAGGGGACATAGAGCCTTCCCGAATAATGGTATAATAGCCTCACGAACTACCACATGCTCAAACCCTCGTGAACGTATGCAAACAAGAAACAGGCGGACAGGTGCTATGCCCATTCGGGTCATGTTAGCTGATGATCATGCGCTGGTGCTAGAAGGGTTGCGCTCGCTGCTCGACGCCGAGGACGACATCGAAGTCGTGGGCACGGCCAGCGACGGTTCGCAAGTGCTCGAAGTAGCACGGGCCTTGCGTCCAGACGTTATTGTGCTGGATGTTCGCATGCCTGTGATTGATGGTCTGTCGTGTCTGGAACAGATACGGGCCGAAGGATTGCCAAGCAAAGTGCTGGTACTCTCTGCCTTTAACGATGGTGACACTATCCAGGCTACGCTAGAGAAAGAGGCCGACGGTTTTGCGCTCAAAACCGAGCCCCCCCACCAGACGATTGCCAGTATCCGCCAGGTCTACCGCGGCCACCTCGTCTTTCCGCAAGCTGCGCGGCGCTGGCTACGCTCACAGCGGCAACGCCCGGCCGGCCCCTCGCTCGAAGATCTCTCCGAGCGCGAGGCCGAAGTACTGGCCCTGGTGGCGCAGGGGTTGACCAATATACAAATAGCGCACCGCATGAACGTGAGCGAGAACACCACCAAGTTTCATTTGCAAAATATCTACCAGAAATTGAATGTGAACAACCGCACCGAAGCAACCAGCGTATACTATACCCTGTTGCAACAAAAGCGATAACCCGCTGCTCCCCACCGCGCTAAAACAGCGTGAGATAGCGCTGTACCTCCCACGGCGAAACGTGGCTCCGATACTCGTTCCACTCCTGAATTTTGGCGTCGAGAAAGCGCTCGTACACGTGGGGGCCCAGCGCGGCCTGTACCACCTCGTCCGCTTGCAACGCCTCGATAGCCTGGCCCAACGAACTGGGCAACACCTCTAGCCCAAGCGCGCGCGGGTCTACCTGGAACAGATCTTCCTCGGCGGCCTCTCCCAGGGGTAGGCGACGCTTGATACCATCCAGGCCCGCGCCAAGCATCACCGCAAACGCCAGGTAGGGGTTGCAGGAGGGGTCGGGACAGCGCAACTCAACGCGGATAGCCTGGGGCCGCCCCACGCTGGTACGCGGCACGCGCACCAGCGCCGACCGATTGGTACGCCCCCAACTCAGATACACCGGCGCTTCGTAGCCCGGCACCAGACGTTTGTACGAGTTGACGAGCGGGGCCATCACGGCAATCATGCCCGGCGCGTGGTCGAGCAAGCCGGCAATAAACTGCCGCGCCACCTTCGACAATTCATAGGGATCATCCGGGTCATAAAACACATTCTGCCCGGTAATCATATCGGCCAGATTCTGGTGAACGTGCATGCCATTGCCATTGACCCCGGCTATCGGCTTGGGCATAAACGTGGCGTACAAATCGTGCAACTGGGCGACCGCCTTTACCGCCACCCGCGAAACGACGCAATTATCGGCGGCCCGCATGGCGTCGCTATAGTGCAGGTCTATCTCATACTGCCCACCCGAAACCTCGTGGTGGCTGGCCTCAATATCAATATCAAGCGCCTGTATCGCATTCACAATCTGGTTACAGACCAGATTGGCCTTGTTGAGTGACCCATCAAAATAGCTGGCCGTATCGTGTGGTTGGGCGGTAATCTCGCCACCGGGCCCATACCGGAACAGGAAAAATTCAAGCTCTGGCCCCACCTGGTAGCTATAGCCAAGCTCGGCGGCCTGCTGTAACACCTTCGACAACACATGGCGCGGGTCGCCGGCAAAGTTGCGCTGGTCGGGCGTATAGACTTCGCAGATAATGCTGGCCGTGGCCACCCCGTCGCCATAGTCCCAGGGCACCTTCCGAAAGGTACTCAAATCGGGCACCAGGTACATATCGCTTTCTGCTATGCGCGCAAACCCCTCAATGGAAGATCCATCAAACCAGACCCCATGGGCGATAGCCCCCTCGAGCTGACGGGCCGGAATCGTGACCGTCTTGAGCATACCGGGGATGTCTATAAATTGGAGATTGATAAATTCAATATGTTGTTCAGCAACGTACTTGAGCGTGTCCTCTCGTATATCTTTACTCATGCTGATTGCCTCATTAACCTATGTCTTTGGAATATGACTATTATACACGAACGTGCAACGAGATAGAAGCAGGAACAAGGGTCGTTTTGCGCTCAGATATGGGGGATACCCGCATACAATTGGATAAAGTATCCAAAGAAAAAGCGGTATTTTTGTAGACATGGTATCTCAGGAATTACCAGGCCATGTTTCAGGTATTTTCCTATGCACTATTCAGGGTTTCCCCTATACCCGTTCCCCGATACCTGGTATATGCTGAAAAGAGGAGTTGATACCGGTGGCGGGTGCAGCGTGCAGCGATGCGCCCTACCTGGTATGAAATGGTGCTCTGAGGAGTTTCTGTCTCGCTCTAGCAAGCGAGCGGGAGTAAGGCGAAGTATGAACTACGAAAAACAACAGGCGTTGCGAGACCTGGCCGAGTCGCTGTTGCAGCAGCAAGCAGCACACGTTGATGCCACTATGCTGGCGCAGGGGACGCTTGATCTTCTTGATTATACGGAGGAACTGGTGGACGCGCTCAGCGCTACCACGGAAGCATGCTGCAATGCCGTCTCGCGGGCCTATGACCAGCGTTCGAGCGGGTTTCAGATTATAGCCGAACCATCGCAGCTCTGTTCCCACGATGCATCCACGCGCTGTGCCGCATGATATAGAGAGCTATTCCCAATGGGTTGACACTTCCCCATGTTCTAGAAGAGGGGGCATGAAGCAACACTGGCGATACTTCATGCCCCTTTTTCATTGTGCGCGGCCGCGCCGCCTTACCGTTGCAACCGATGGACAAGCACGGGCCCCTCTAGCCCCTTCAAGGTGACTTCGTGGCTCTCTAGCGACGTTGGGCCCAGGGCCTTTTGCACATCCTGGTCGCTGCGCACCGCCTCGGTAAACACCAGATCGTTGCCAAGCGAGAGTCCCTGCACACGCGCCGCGGTATTTACGGTTGTGCCAAAGAAGTCGGGGCGGTCATTGAGCGTGACGCTGAGGCAGGGGCCGCTATGCAAGCCTACCTTGAGAATAAGGCGCTCTTCGTCGCGCAGGTTGCGGCTATCGTTCAGGAATGCGATGGCCTGCTGCATATCGTTTGCGGCGCTGAAGGCTTCAATGGGGGTTTGAAATACGGCCAGGATGGCGTCGCCTATGGTTTTGACGGTTGTTCCGCTACAGGTATCCGCCACGCGGAACAGTTCATCGAAGTGCAGGCGTACCAGGTGGTAGGCGCGGGGGTCGCCGCGCCGGGCATAGAGCGCGGTGGAGCCGGCCAGGTCGGTGAAGAGGAGGGCCAGCCGGGTGACATCCAGGCTTTCGTCGGGCAATAGGCGCTGTTGGGGAAAGAGACGTTGAAAATCGGGCATGGTGAGCAGGGCCAGTCCGGGGGTGGGGCCAACCTGTTCGTCAATCTGGGTGCGGTGGTCGAGGTCGTTGGCTTCTGGCGAGAGTGTGCGCAAGCGCTCGTGCAAGCTAAAGGTGACGCGCACTTCATGGTCAAGGTGGGGCGCGAAGTGATTGCCACACATGGGGCAATCCATATCATGCTGGAGATTGGCGAGTGTTTCGCCGGGGTGGCCAATGCCGCCGCAGGCCGGGCAGCGCACATCCCAATGTAATGTGACGATGCCTTCGTAGAGTGCGGCCAGCAAGAGTTTGAGCGTCGCACGTTCGGAAAGCTCCAGTTGCCCGGCCAGGTGGCGCGGGTTGGTATGGTAGAGGTCGCGCTCGTCGGCGCTTTCGAGAAAGCGGGTAAAGCGATCTATGGTCTCGGATTCTATGGTATGGGTTGCCAGGGTGCTGGTGGCATCGGAGAGCGGGGGCCGCCGTTTGAATAGTTGGAACATTCGTCAGACGCTCCTTTGGTAAGGTTTGTATAGTGTTATCATACCTTAGTCAAGAGACGAAAACAAGGTCGTGTTTCTGACAAAACGATGTCAGAGGGGAGGCGGGAGGGGTGAGGCGAGAGGCGGGAGGAGCGGGGGGCGAGAGGCGGGAGGCGGCGCGGCGGGAGGGGT
>DAOTUK010000054.1:0-6505 GCA_034437375.1 Chloroflexaceae bacterium
AGAAAGAAGACCGGCCCCGGCGAGTCGAGCTTGATGAGCAGCGCTATCAGCATCATCACTGGCGCGGCCAGTACGAGCAGGACGCTAGAGAACACAATGTCAAGCCCGCGTTTGAGCGAGCGGTTTAAGGGGTTATCGAGCGCGGCGTTTTTGACGCTGACAAGGGGTAGCCCGTTCAGGTCGCCAATAGAGACTTCGTTATTGGTGATGAGTTGGAAGGTATCGGGGTAGACTTTAATGGAGATGGTTTCATCTTCGGCCAGGGTGACCAGTTCCATCAACTCGTGTTGCGAGCGTTTGGAAAGGGCGATCAGCACTTCGTCGGCGCGGGTGGCGCGGACAACGCGGTTGAGTTGTACCAGGCGGCCCAGCACGGGCAGATCATCCACCAGCGTACCAACCGGGTGGACATCGGAGAGAAAGCCCTGGACGCGGTAGCCCAGTTCGGGGGTGCGCTGGATGGTGCGCCAGATGGCCCGCCCCGGCCCGCGTGCGCCAACAATCACAACGCGGCGCGTGTCTATACCATTGGCGCGGAGCCAGTGTAGGAAGTAGCGGTAGGAGAAGCGCAATACAATCGTACTGGCAATGGTGGTAATCCAGATGAGCGCCAGCACGCGCGGGGTAAAGGGGACGCCTTCGTAGCCGCCCCACGGCAAGAGCGAGTTGATCACCAGGGCCAGTACGGTGGCCATGGAGATGGCGGTGAAGGCTTTGTAGGCTTCATCTACCCGCGACGCGCCCCGCCGCAGGTGGTAGAGGCCGTTGGCGGTAAACGAAAGCAGGAAGGCCAGGTCGGTCAGCAGCAGCACGACGCCTATTTCCTGGGGCCCGGCGGGGAAGGAAAGGCCGCTTTCCCGGATGTCGTCAATGTTCCACAGGTAGACGCCAATGGCCGCGCCATTGATGGCCAGCAGGTCGCACAGGGCCACCCCCACCACCAGCAGCATACAGAGCATATGGGTGCGCAGGTGGTGGGTCTGGCCACAGCGTATTTCGTTACCCAACGCGGCGAGCCGCTGGTGGGCGGAAGAAATTGCGGACAAGGGCGATACGCTCCTTTACGGTGATACCGGCTTCAATACCCAGGTTGAGTAGGGCCGGGGTGGTGGCGGCAAAGTGTTTGCGGTGGAAGATGCGCATGGCGTCGTAGAAGGCACGGATGGATGGGAGGGCGTGGCGGGTGCTGGATGCGCGTTTGTAGTGGAACACTTCCACAGCCGGGTAGTAGAAGATGTGCCAGCCATAGTGTTTAATACGATAGGCCCAGTCAAGATCTTCGCCATACATAAAAAATTGCTCGTCAAGCAGGCCGGCCTCGCGGATGACGCCGCTGCGCAGCAGCATACAGGCCCCGACCACCGAATCGACTTCGGTTTCCTCGTCCGGGTGCAGGTAGGTCATATTGTAGCGGGCAAAGCGTTGGCTGCGTGGGAACAGGCGCGATAGGCCGGTCATGCGGTACAATGCGACTGCGGGGGTGGGGAAGGAGCGACGGCAGGCCAGATCCAGCGAGCCGTCGGGTAGCGTAAGTTTGGGGCCCACAACGCCGGCGTGGGGGTGGCGCGCTAGATAGTCTACCAATCCATCCAGCGCCCCGGCTGGTACAATTGTGTCGTTGTTGAGGAGCATCACGTAATCGGTGGGGCGGGGCGGGGCGGGGTAGTGGGTGGTGTAGCGGGCGGGGCGTTCGTCGGGCAAGGCGAGTATCTGGCGCAGGGCCAGGTTGTTGCCATAGGCAAAGCCGCCGTTGTGGGAGCTAACCAGCAGATAGGCCTGGGGAAAGCGTTGTTGCACCATGGGCACGCTACCGTCGGAAGAAGCGTTGTCAACTACCCACACATCCAGGTCGCAGCGGGTGGGGTGCTGGTAGAGCGACTCCAGGCAATCGGCTAACAGGTCACACCGGTTATAATTAAGTATCACGACCGCAAGACTGGGCATAGGCTCTGGTTTCCGGGCTATCCAATAACGATACATCATACGGGTATTGGGAATATTATACTACGGGTAGGAAAAAGTGAGGAACTATGCGAATTGCTATAACGGGAGCAAATGGACAGTTGGGGCAGGCGTTATGCCGCCAATTGGAGGCGGTACACGAGATCGTGCCGCTCAATCAGGGGGATTTCGAACTGGAAAGCGCGGCGGCGATTGAACAGGTGGTAGCAACCCAGGCGCAGCTTGTTATCCACCCGGCCGCCTATACCAATGTAGATGGCTGTGCGCGTGACCCGGCCCTGGCCTATCGGGTGAATGCGCTTGGCACAAAATACGTCGCCCTGGCCTGCCAGCGTCTCGATGTGCCCATGGTGTATATCAGCACCAACGAGGTCTTTGCGGGCAACCAGCAGGTGCCCTATGTCGAATATGACCAGGCCGCGCCAATCAATCCCTACGGCTTTTCGAAGTGGGCCGGCGAGCAGGCGGTGCGCGAGGTGTTGCGGCGCTTCTATATTGTGCGGGTGGCCTGGCTCTTTGGGGGCGAGCGCAATTTTGTGCAGACGATTCTGCGGCTTGCGCAGAACCCGCCGGATGGGGGGCTGCGCGTGGTGAGTGATGAGGTCGGGAGCCCGACCTATGCCCCCGATGCCGCGGCGGCCATTGCCCAACTCATCGAACAGCCGGCCTATGGCACCTACCACCTGGTCAATAGCGGCCAGTGTTCGCGCTATGAATTTGCGCTAGAGATTGTCCAGCGGGCCGGCTGTGGTGATGTGCCGATTATTCCTATTCTGCTCTCGGAATATCGGCGCGATAGTACCCCGCCGCCCTATACGGTGCTGGCGAATATGGCGGGGGCGGCGCTTGGTATTACCCTGCGGCCCTGGAAGGCGGCCCTGGTCGCGGCGCTAGGGGGGTAAGGCTTGCCCCCCCCGAAACCGCCGGTCAAGGAACCAGCCGGTAGCCAACGCCCCATTCCGTCAGGAGGTATTGCGGGTTGCGCGGGTCTTGTTCTAGTTTGCGCCGCAGATGCCAGATATAGACTTTGAGGTATTCGTTATCTTTGTTGGCATCTTGTCCCCATACCGCCAGGCGCAGGCGTTCGTGTTCGACCACCGAGCCGGCGTGTTCGGCAAGAATGATGAGCAACTGGTATTCGGTGGGGGTGAGATCAACTGTCTTGTTGCTGACCAGGACTTCGCGCTTTTGCTGGTCTATTTTGATGTCCCCGTTGCCGGCGCTGATGGGTTGGTTGGTGGAAGGGACGCGGCGCAGCAGGGCCCGGATACGGGCCTGGAGCTCTTCCATATCAAACGGCTTGATCAAGTAATCGTCGGCTCCATGGTCAAGCCCGGTGACAACATCTTCTCGCTGTGTTCTGGCCGTTAGCATCAGAATGGGAACATTGGAGAAATCGCGGATAGTGCGGCACACTTCCAGCCCATCCATTTCGGGCATCACAACGTCAAGGATGAGCATGTCGGGGCGTTGCTTCCGCAACAGCGAGAGACATTCGATACCGTTTTTAGCCTGCATGATGGTGTATCCAGCATTTTCGAGCGAGATACGAACCAGTTCACGTAATCCTTGATCATCATCGGTTATCAAGATGGTACTTTGTTTTTCCATGGATTTTTTCTTTGCCCTTTACTCTCAGATCTGGTTCTGTTGGCCAACCGGTTCGGATCTGGTACAGCCATGCAAAGGTTATCGGGGCATGGCGGCGGCCTCCTGTTTGAGTTCGTGAAACAGGGTGGTAATTTTTTCGGCGTTCAATTCGCTTGGAAGGATGTAGCGAATGTTGCCGTCCGGGTCTATAAAGAAACTGGTGGGGATGGGATATACCTGGTAGGCTCTGGTGACACTCCCATCGGTGTCGAGGGCGATGGGGTAGGTGAGGTTGTGTTGTTTGACAAAGTTCTGGATGTCGGCCTGGCTCTTCTGTTGTGATTGCTCGTTGTGGTAGAGGTTAATGCCAATAATGGTAAAGCCCTGGGGGTGCAGTTGTTCGTAGGCGGCCTGGAGTTCGGGGAGTTCGTTAATGCAGGGGGCGCACCAACTGCCCCAGAAGTTGACCATAACGACCTGTCCCTGGTAGTCATCCAGGCTGACGGTATCGCCATCCGGGGTGGGCAGGTTAAAGGCTGGGGCCGGGCGGTTGACTGCGGGAGCCGAGCCGGTGGCCGGGTTGCGTGCTGATTGGTTGGTGGCCATCCAGAGGACTATGACCACGACCAACGCGACGGCTACGCCACCAAGCGAGAACCAGAGCTCACGCGAGATTGGCGAGCGTTGGGCGTGGGGGGACAAGTCGTCCATTTTTTGGCCCACGCCAATATAGGCGTCATACTCCTGCCGCTGTTGCGGGTCGGAGAGGACGGCATAGGCCTGTTCCAGCTCCTGGATTCGTTCTTCGGCAATGCGGCGCAATTCTTCATCTATACCAGCAACCCGTTGTGGGTCATAGCGTTGTTGTTGTTGCTGGTAGGCCGCCTCGATCTCTTCTCTGCTGGCTTCGGGCGCAACTTCAAGCAGTGTGTAATAAGTACTCATAGGTAAATATAATTTTAACATATTTTTCGGTTCAAGACTAGCCTTTTACCGGCGGTAGTTGGGCGTTGGTTGGGGGCCGGTTTCTGGGAGCGCGGGCATCGTGCCCGCCCCGGAGCCGGCGAGACGCTCCCGCGGTGGTAGGGGCGCGGTATGGGGCCCCTACCGTCATCGTTATACCTGGCCGGTGTTGGGACTCGTGGCAGTTCAGGGAGCCTGGCGGGCCTGTTCAAGCCACTGGTTGACCAGTTCGCGGTTCTGGCTGGCCCAATCTTCGGCGTGGCGGCGCAGGTCTTCCTCGCTGTCCTCGCCTTCGTGCATCAGCGCATTCTGGGCTGAGATGTCGCCAAGCGGTATTTCGACCAGTTCAAAGAGCTTGTGGGCCGCGGGGTGGGCGTCCAGGAAGTCTTTGTTGGCGACGACGCGGATGTCGTTGGGGGGGTAGCCCATGTTACACGGGTCGGCCACACAGCCGGTCAACCCGATAACGGTAGTAAATTCCTCCTGGTCTTTTTGTTCGTCGGGCAGACTGGCAAAGGGTACTTCGAGCCAGACTACATCGTCACCCGGTACGAGCATGCCCACGGTCCAGTTGGGCGTCCAGGTGTAGAAGAGGATGGGTTTGCCCGCCTCGTAGCGGGTAATCGTCTCTGCAATCAGTTCGGAGTAGTTACCGCGGATATGCTCAACGCTCTCGCGCAGATCGTAGGCGTCAAGGTGGTATTCAATAATGTCGCCACAGCCCCACCCTTCGTCACAGCCAATCAGGTCGGCTTTGCCATTGTCGTTGTGGTCAAAGGCGGCTATGACCTCCGGGCGGGTGAAGTCTTCAAGGTTGGTAATGTCCATTGCTTCGGCGGTGGCTTTGTCTATCAGGTAGCCCTGGAGCGCGCCGGCTTGTACTTCAAAGCCCACCGGTACGATTTGCTCCTGGGATTCCTGCGCGTCAATGAAGCTGTTGTGCAACGGAAACCAGCCGTTGGGCCACATGGTTATGTCGCCGTTGGCAATGGCTTCGTAGCATTCCAGGTTGTCCATGGTGGTGGGGGCTTCTACCGTGTACCCCAGGCGTTCGAGGAGCAGGGCAAAGACTTCGGCTTGAAACCAGCCGGTGTCCCAGGTGGCGCGGGCCATACGCACGGTCGTTCCTTCGCCGGGCAATTCGTTTGCTGGTTCGTCGCTGGTGCTGTCGGCGGGGGTGGGGGAGAAGAGGTCGAGGCCGACAAAGACGCGGGCGACGATGTGACTCTGAAGCAAAAGGGCCAGGGATTCGTCGCCAGACGTGCCATAGTAGGAACGCACGATTTCGGCGCGGAAGAGGTGTCCCACGGTGTAGGTCGGATTTTTGCCTGGCCCGGAGGAGTGATAGTAGTCAGCACATTGGGCGATAGCGGCGGAGAAATCGTGGCGGTTCTTGATGCGGATGAGGAAATGGCGTTCGGAGGATGCGCCAAATAGGGCGATAATGAGGTGCTGGAGCCAGCATTTGACGCTGGTGGAGAAGCAATTGATGAGGGCACAGACTCTGGGGGGGAGGTCGGGTTGGGGCCAGTCCTTGTCAAATACCGGGGGGCGTGCTACACTACGGGCCATTGGTGGTCTCCTTTCTCTGAGACATCAGGGAGGTGGTGCGCCAGAACTCCTGTACCGAAAGGATGGCTTCCACCAGGATTTTGGTTGGAGACTACCATACCATATTCTTGTGCTTTCGGGGCCGTACACAAGCGATGGGGCGCAGAGTGAACTATTTGTTTGGGGCTTCAGAAAGCCTGAACGTGGTGTTTTTGCGGTAATTTCAAAGAGGTCTCCTTGATTTGGTCGTACCACTATCAAGATGGTCGGCGTTGTCCCACGGCGCTTGCGCCTGATTAGGAACGGTTGCCCGCCCCGTCCCTCCGTGACCAGCGGTTGGGGGTGCTCCCTCCGCAATCGGAACCAGCCGGTCGGGTTTATGCTGCGGGGGCATCGTTCCCTCCTTGCTCCACGTGGGACGTCGGCGCTGCATCAGACG
>DAOTUK010000055.1:0-4192 GCA_034437375.1 Chloroflexaceae bacterium
CAGACCCGTCCCCCCCGCCGGAGCCACCGCTCCAGACGCGGCGCAAGATGAGTGACCCACAAGGCTGGATGAGCGCCCCACAACCAGTGGAAAGCCCCCCCCAGGAGGCGCAAGCGCCCCCAAAAATGCCCGGACGTGTTAAGATTATTGTAGACAAA
The DNA here is from genome assembly GCA_034437375.1 of Chloroflexaceae bacterium. Taxonomy (GTDB): domain Bacteria; phylum Chloroflexota; class Chloroflexia; order Chloroflexales; family Chloroflexaceae; genus JAAUSY01. The sequence goes on from DAOTUK010000055.1 coordinate 159, forward strand.
ACTGACGCCAGGGCTACCAAAATTGAGCGGGTAGATTTGCGGCGCAATCCATCCCCCACAACAACGGAGCAGCGCTCAAACTATCACCTGGCCCGAAACGACCTGGAAGAGGCTCTGACCCACGCGGTTACGTGGGGCTATCGGCGCTACGAACAGCAGATACGCCAGGCCTTGCGTCGGGTGGGGCGGCGCGGTGGAGAGCCGCACAATGGGCCGTGACCATTTGGGGATATTCCTGTTTTAGCGCGTGTGGTGCCCACGCATCACGCATAACCTGTCACTGGTATGAGATCGTCCGCTGTCACCGGCAAACAGATTGTGCTTATCCTGTGTTTGCTGGCCTCTGGGCTTGTCTGGTTGCTGTTTCCGCGGATTGCTACGACCCTCTCTCGTACCACGCCAACCCCCCCGCCCGATGTAACCCCCACCCCCACCCCCACGTTACCGCCCTTGATGGCGACCCCGTTTGGGCCCGGCGAGTCGCCGGCGTTTGAGCACCAACCGATTGTGCTAGATACCCCTGGGCCGACCGGGCCACCGACGCCGACCCCTGAGCATGAGATGGTGTTGCAGGATGTGCCCAGGTTCTTGACGTTGCCCTTCCCCCGCGACCCGGCAATGGTTTTGTTGCAGGGGTGGTTTTATGATAGTGGCGGGTTGCAACAGGGGATAGATTATTTCCGCTATGCTGATACGGAGGAAGCGGAGCGTATGGGCCGCTTCACGGGCTTTCCGGTGGTGGCGTCGGCAGATGGCTATGCCTGTGGCCAGTTGGACGATGCCGAGACGATACGGGCAAGCCAGACGATAACGCCTACGGGCCGGTCGTGTGTGCGTGGCTATGGCCACCGCGTCTTTATTCGCCACGAGCTCCACGGCGCGACGTACTATACCTATTATGGCCATCTAGAACGGATTGCGGGGCATATTCCGCTTGGTGACCGCGCCAATACGGTGCCTGTGCAGCGGGGGGAGGTGATTGGCTATGCGGGCAATACGGGTACGAATGGGGGGACGATCCACCTGCACTATGGGTTGCTTCTGGGCAATGGGCAATGGGTAGATCCTTACGATTTGCGTTCGCGTCACGAGGTTTACCCCGACCCCAACGGACGCAACCGGTTGCGCTCTGGCCTGAATGATTACTGGACAACCAACCCGCCTTCGTATTCCATTGAATATTTCGACGCTGGCGAGCGCAATGGGCTACGCCCTGGTGTGGAAGATTTCTGGGATACCACCGCGCCGGTGGGGGGGAGTATGGCGGGGCCGTCGCTGCGGGCTATTGCCGCCTATGCTGCTCCCGAAGGGGCCGTATTGGCCCCGCCACACAAGGCGGTGGTTGCGGGCACAGTGCAGTTGCACGGGTGGGCCGCTCTTGCGGAGGATGAGGGTAGGGACACGGCGCAGATAAACAAAGTGGAAATCTGGCTTGATGGCGAGCTGTACCAGACGGCGGCGTATGGGTTGCCACACGAGGAGGGCGGCGGCCAGGCGGGGTTTCAGTGGGAGTGGGATACAACCCAGGTTAGCAATGGCGAACACGCTATCCAGGTGCGGGCCGTGGGCGATAATGGGAGCCGCACGCTGTTGCCGGCCCCCCACGCCGAGAATCGCACAACGTTGCTGGTCAATGTGCAAAATCCCGGCGGGGGGCTAGAACACCCCGGCCCCGGCGATACGTTGCGCGGGCCAGCAACTATCAGCGGGTGGGTTTCGGGGGGCACAAAGGCGATTACCCGCGTTGAGGTGTGGATTGATGGGATGCTGCGTGGCACAGCGGACTATGGCCGCCCCCACGCGGGAAGTGGCGGCCCATATGGGTTTGTGTGGCGCTGGAATACTGGCCGCGAGTATAACCAGGTGCATCATATCCAGGTGCGAGCTATCCTGGATGATGGGAGCGTGATGGTGCTTCCCAGGACACCCGATGGGGCCGAGACGCTTGCGGTGCTGGTGCAAAACGAGATTACCTTTCGCCCGGATAGCTGGAGTGTGCGCTAGGCCACTGGTACGGCCTGGTCGGCCTGGTCGTGTGGGGTAAAGCGCGCTTCCAATGCTTCGCGCAGCACATCGAAGAAGGAGGAGTCAACCATGACATTGACATTATGACTATCCATATGGTTGACAACGACCCCGACCATCTGGGCCATAATATCCTGTACCCCATATTCGAGATCATGCTTGAATTGGTAGGTTTGCCCACAGGTATCAATAAATAGTGCCTGGTCGTTGGTGCGTACTTTGAAGTCCACTTTACAGCCCACATCGGCACAAGGCCCGCACATACGGGGCACTCGTGGGTCAACCGATTGGTGATATTCGCCGGTCTGCCACGCTTCGTTGTAGCGTTCTATCGTTGCCATATAAACAACGCTAAAGCCATCGTCGGTGGGGTCACAGGAGAGGGTAATGATACCATCTTGCTCGGTTGCTTGCGCTTTGACCCACTGTCCTTCTGAAGCGCCCGTTTCGCCACTATTCGGTATATAGGCTTCAATGCCGCCATCACGGTCGGGCCTCATTTTTGGCAGGACATTGCAACTTTCCACACAATGGAGCGAGTAGACAACGGTTTTTATCTCTTGCATGCTTTCTTATGTCCTTCCGTTATTCCAGGTTCTTAATTGCTTTAAAAGCAATATCAGGTTTCTGTGTTTTGAAACGAAAGAAGCGATAGTGACCTTTATGCACTACCGCCCTTTTTATATACAGGCTCATGGGCTGAATTCTTACAGCCCATGGGATGCGCTTGTTGTCAATGAGCAGTCTCTCTTTATAAAGAGACGTATAAATACTACACGCTGTTTCATTGTACCACAAAATGCAATCAGGGGAAGGTTGTAGGGTGTGACAGTCAGGGCGATTGCAACGTCGCCAGGGCAACGCCAGCACCAGGTTTTTCTGCATTCGCAGACGTTGATGTGCGCCTTCGGCGCGAGATATAGGAGTGTGTGGCGCGGCAAAGCCGCGCCACACACTCCCAAAAAGGTGGTTTTGAGGGGCCCTGCCCCTCAAGCTCCCCAGGTGTCCTGGTTGACGTAAGACGTTGCAATCGCCCTGGTGTGACAGTTTTTTTTCCGCAGCAAGGTTTTGCCCAGAGCAAACCGCCGGAGCATGGGGTGTATCGCCCAGGAATGTACCACCATGGGGGGCGTCACACGGCGGTCATGTCCTGGGTAGGGTTTACAACACAATCAGGGGTGCTAGAGTAACGTTGGCACGGAAATTGCAAGTGGTAAGCGTAGACAGGTGCAAGCCTGCACTAGTGCAACCTTGATTGCGTTGGAGACTCTGGGAACGCGGGGAAGATGCCCTTGCTCCCAGGTACTGATGGACAAACGAGGTGCGCTTGCTATATGGATAGTATCTTTTGAAAAACTATGGAGGAAGAATACCTATGTCAATCAATTGGGACGTCATCCGTGGAAAGTGGAATCAGTTAAAGGGCGATGTTCGTATTCAATGGGGTAAATTGACTGATGATGATATTGAGCAAGTGAGTGGAGAGAAGGATAAACTGGTTGGGAAACTTCAGGAACGTTATGGTTGGGATAAGGAACACGCCCAACAACAAGCCGATACCTTCTTTTCCCGGTTTTCTTCTTAAATGCTAATTATCTAAGTATAGCAACGATGGTATGGGAGCGGTGGTTTGCCGTTCCCATTGCTTTGATTCCTGGCGCCAATGGCGATGGGTTCTGTACCGATTTGTCCCCCTGGGAGTTGCGCTGGTCATGGACGTACGCGGGTGGGCCAGAACGTTTTCCGCTCCTGAGAGCGCGAATGTCTCGCTCTGGGGATAGCACGATGCCCGCGCTCCCAGGGTTGTCAGACCAAGTGCCCCGCCCCGTTTTCTTTTCTTGCATCTTGTGGTATAATATTTTTCGTCACGGGGAGATGGGGAGCCAGGATACAAGGGGGCCCTATCGGAATAGGTGAATAAGCAGGCTCAATATTGAGCCAGGATGAAAAGAAATCTCTCCAAAGCGCGGGGATTCACCCCCCCCGCGCCCCGCCCCCTTTTTTAAACC
>DAOTUK010000056.1:0-3114 GCA_034437375.1 Chloroflexaceae bacterium
GCATACCACTCAATCTCATACACCTCGTCGTTGCGCGTCTGTATGGGGCTACTATCGCCGCGTATCTGTGTGGTATTGAGCACCTCTAGAAAAAGCTCGCGGCTGCGATTTTGTGCATGGTCGGGCACACAACAGTGAAACCAATCGCGCCCCTGGACTTCGTGGAGTTCATACCCACACAACACTTCTAGATACCGATTGAAGCGGATAATATGCCCCTCGCTATCAAGCACCAGCGCAAGCACCGGTGCTATTTCAAGCAAACTTTCGGGAAAATCGGAGTCGGTGGATAGGGCCGTATCGTTCCAGCGGCCAGCCGCTTCTTGCGCGTCCAGAAGCGTTTCAAGCTCTGCCACGCGCCGGCACAAACGCTCATATTCCAGGGCGTCAATGGTATTGGCCACATCTTGCATCATTTCTCATACTCCACAGGCAGCATATAGAACAACCTGGCCTGAGCCAACCACACGATACGCACATGGGCTGGTATGTGTCCGCCCCCCATGGGCCAGACCAGAACCCGCCAACTCCCTCCTCTAATAGTACCATTCCCAACCAATCGTGCAAGTCCCCGCCGCAGATTATACCCGCGCCACAACAATAGTTACATCGTCGTGCGGCTCGCCATCGCCGGTAAACAACGCCAGCGCAGCCAGCAACGCCCGTACCACATCCTCCGCACGATCTGCGGTGGACTGCCGCACGGTATCCTCAAGCCGCTGAAACCCGAACACCTCCCCCGCCACATTGCGCGACTCGACCACCCCGTCGCTCATCAACACTACCACATCGCCCGGTTCCAACGCAACCGACACCTGCTCATAGGGGCCCTTAATATCCAGCCCCACCCCAAGCGGCAACCCTGTAACATCTATCCACTGCGTCTGCCCATTGGCCCGCCGTATCAGCGGATAGACACACCCCGCATTGACCACCCGCAACAAGGCATAGGGCGCATCTGCGGACGGCCCTTGCTCCCACCTGTCCCCGCCCGGCAACCATAACTCTCCATAAATAAACGCACAATTCTGCCCCGTCGTGCGCGTATAATCGCTCAGCGCACAATCCAGATACTGCAATGTATCGGCTCCGCCCGGTCCCCGATCCATCAACGAACGAAACAGGGCCATACTCACGGCCATCAACAACGATGCCGACATGCCCTTGCCAGAGACATCCCCAATCGCCAGCACATACGATACATCGTCGTCGGCCCCCGCCCCCTCGGCGGGAAAGGCCGCATAGGCATACAAATCGCCCCCCACCTCACGCGCTGGCCGGTTATAACACAGCACGTCTACCCATTCCCACCCTGGACAGGGCGGCGGTAACAACTCCTGCTGGATGTTGTGGGCCAGGTTTAACTCGCTCTGAAAGCGGTTATTTAAGATTGTGACATCTCGCAGGGCTTGCTTCAATTCCTGCTCGGCCCGCTTGCGCTCCGTTACATCGCGCGAAATACCCTCAATCGCCACCGGCCGCCCCGACTCGTCGCGCACCATCCAGTGATTTTGCTCAATCCAGACACTACTCCCATCCTTGCGGATATAGCGCATCACAATCGGCTCGTTGTAACTATCGGGCGTCTGGAAACGCACGGTAAATTGGGGCAAACTCTCCCGATGCAACCGCTTCAAATCCAGGTCAGGATCGGCATAGTACTCCTCTGGGGTAAAGCCCATAATGGTCGCTACCGCCGGACTGATGTACTCAAAGCCGCGCGGCTCAGTAAAATTATACCGAAACAAAATATCCTGGGCATTGTCGGCTAACAAGCGAAAGCGCTCTTCACTCTTTCGCAAGGCGTATTCCAACTGCTTGCGCTCTACAATCTCCTGTTGCAAGCGCACATTCTGCTTGTGCAACTCGTGCTGCGTTCGCCGCAACATCAAGTGCGTTGTCACCCGCGCCAGCACCTCTTCCACCTGGAAGGGCTTGGTAATATAGTCTACCCCCCCCACCGCAAACCCGCGCACCTTGTCGGACACATCCCCAAGCGCACTGATAAAGATGACCGGCAAGTCGCGGGTTTGCTCCTGCTCCTTCAAGCGCCGGCACACCTCATACCCATTTAAATGCGGCATATTTATGTCAAGCAGAACAATATCTGGCGTGTCTACCTCAACCGATTTCAACGCCATATAGCCACTTGTCACCACCCGAACGGCAAAGCCATGCTCAATAAGCATAGCCGACAATAACCGTAAATTGTTGGGGTTGTCATCAACAACCAGTACCGTTCCTTGCCCCCCATTTGCTGGTGCGCTCGTCATCAAAAACTCCCCCTGCTGCTGGCTCTTATGGTGATAAGCCTATTCGGCGGGCATAGGCCACCGCCTCGGCCCGATTCCGCACATGCAATTGCTTCACAATCTCTCCCATATAATGCTTGATTGTCCGCTCGCTCAAGTTCAGGGTAGCGCCCACCTGTTTATAGGTATGCCCTTGTGCCACCAGTTGTAAAATCGCTACCTGGCGCGATGACAACCCATGCTCGCCGCCCTCCCTGGGGGTGTCGCCGCCATCGGTGCCCCCCCCCTGGGGCACAAATTCGCGCAGAACGCGGGCGGCCAACCCCGGCGACAGCGCAACTTCGCCCTGTTTCAGCCCCGCCAATAGCGCAAAGAAGTCGTCGGCGTCCAACCCCTTCAACAAATACCCCGATGCTCCAGAGCGCATCGCTTCAAACAAATAGTCATCGTCGGCTGAGACGGTCAACATGACCACCTGGACACTGGCGTTCTCTTGCTTTATCTGCCGTAGCGCTTCCAGACCGGTGCAATGGGGCATCTCTATATCCATGAGTATAACATCAGGCCGGAGCGAACGGGCCTGCTCAATTGCTTGCAACCCATCGGACGCAGTACCAACCACCACCATACCCCGCGCAACCAGCAGACTGCGGATACCTTCGAGAAACAGCGGGTGATCATCGGCAATCAGCACCCGGAGCGACTGTTCCAGCGTTGTCTCTGGACGGCGCAGCGGCATGTGGATGATGATATGGGTACCCGCGCCCGGCGCGCTATCTATCTGAAGCTGGCCCCCTATTTCGCTCACCCGATCATGCATACTGTGCAACCCATAGCCATGCTCGCTACTCACCGGTTGCTG
>DAOTUK010000057.1:0-3904 GCA_034437375.1 Chloroflexaceae bacterium
CCAACGGGAGCGTGGTCTGCTCTTTTCGCGCTTGCCGCAAGATGGCCACGGCCCAGTTCCAGGCAAAGCGGGCGTTCCCCGCCGCCTGCCGAAAATACTGCTCCTGCTCCGGCGTCGGGTTCAGTCGTATTTTATGTGCGCGTTGTATCGTGGGCCTCACGAGTACTCCTGCTCACTTCTGGGTAGGTTTTGCCCACCTGGCTATACCTCCTGATAACGTATGATTTTTTCACCAGCCAGCAAACACCAGAGGACACCCCGATTATACCAGAAATCAGGGTGTCCTCTGATGGCGCGGCCGGCGGCCCGGGCCGCGGGGAAGTGTGCGTTGGTGTTATGGGTGAATTTGCTGTGCCAGCAAGATAGCCTGGGCTACTTCTTTCATCGTGCGGCGATTATTCATCGCCAGGCGTTGTATTTTGCGGAAGGCTTCTGCTTCGCGTAATCCCTGGTTGTCCATCAAATAGCCTTTGGCTCGCTCTATGACGGTGCGCGTTTCAAGTTGTTCTTGCAGGTTGAGCAGTTCGTGGTGGCGGTGTATCTGGTCGTTCCAACGAGCGCGTACCACTTCTATGGTGGGCATCAGGTCGCTGCTTTGAATGGGCTTCAGGAGGTAGGCCAGCACACCGGCCAGACTGGCGGCGCGGGCCATCTCGCGGTTGCTCTGGGAGGTGGTCAGGATGACGGGTGAGAGCCGTTCTTGATGGAGGACGCGGGCGACTTCGAACCCGTCCATCTGGGGCATACGGATGTCTGTCATGACGACATCGGGGCGGAGTTGTCGGGCTATATGGATAACACTAACCCCATTGTCGGCTTCGCCCACAACCAGGTAGCCGGCTTCTTCCAGGGACTCACGCAAGTTTTGCCGCGTATATGGTTCATCATCAGCAATGAGAATGCGAGAATCGGTCATTGTGTTCTCCAGCTTTTTTTGTTCCCCTGGCCGTCGGGCCATGGGGGGATTCTGTGGCACGGTGTCTTTATTTCTTGATCTATCTTTCAAGTATAGCGAGTTGCATGGGCAATCTCAACGGCTACTCTGCACAAAGTTTTGTTTGCTCGTCTTGTATGTTCGCGTCTGTAGGGGTGATTCTGGTATGATAGTAATGATGGAGAGCTTGATTACTTATCCGATACCTGATACGGCCGAGGGGCATACGCTGGCCAGGGTGGTTTGTGCGGTGCTTGGCGTTGCGGCGGCGCAGCCGGTGCTGGCGCACGGGGGGGTGTGGCTGAATGGGCGGCGTGTGCGGGATGTGATGCAACCGGCAACGCCGGGCGCGCTGCTGGTGTTGCACCGGCCGCCGAGCGGGCGCTATAGCGATATTGCGATAGGGCCAGAGCATCTTTGTTATGAGGATGGGTGGTTGGTGGCAGTGAACAAGCAGCCCGGCTGGTATACGAGCCCAACCCCGTGGGATGCCCAGGGGCATGTGGTGGCGGCGCTGGCGCGCTTTTTCCTGGCGCGGGATGGGGTTGTGCCGCCGCTCCACAACGCGCACCAGCTTGACCGCGACACGTCCGGGGTGTTGTTGTGTACTAGAGACCCGGCTGCCAATGGGCCCTTACAGCGGGCGTTTTCTGGCGCGGAGGCGACGCTTGAGAAGTATTATCTTTGCGTGTGTGCGGGCGAGCCACCCGACGACCAGTTTGAGGTGCGGACGGGGCATGGGCGCCGGCGGGCGGGGTTGTGGGGGGTCTATCCGTTGGAGGAGGTGGGGCGGGTGTTGCCCAATGGTAAGCGGGTGCGTCTGGCGCATACGAGCTTTACGGTTGTGCGGCGGTTGGGCGATGCGGCGTTGCTGCGGGCCAGGCTCCATACTGGGCGCACGCACCAGATACGGTTGCATCTGGCGGAGGTGGGGTGTCCGCTGGTGGGCGATGGGCGCTATGGCGGGCCGACGGTGTTTCGGGGGGCGGCGGTGCCTTTCCACCTGTTGCATGCGGCGCGGTTACACCTGGTGCATCCTATGACGGGGGAGGTGTTGGATCTCAGGGCTCCGTTGCCGCTTGCTCTGGCTGAGGTGGTAGGTGCGTAGCGGTACATACGCCGCTCTCGCAAACGGCTGTATGTTTGCCGAGGCGGTGGCGGTTACGGGCTACCCAGGCGTAGGCGGGGCGGGCCAGCGCCATGGCACCGGGCGCGTACATGAACGCGCCAACGAAGGCCAGGGGCGGGAGTAGGAGCAGGGTTCGGCGTACGGCGTCGGCGCCGCGGGAGAGGGTGCCGTGTGGGGCGGCCAGGTGGAGTTCGCGCCGGGCGTCTTGCGGCGTGATGGTCGGGAAGTGGGCGCGGGCGGTAGCGCTGTTGATGTCGAGGAGCGCGATATGTCCGCGCCGGTCGAGATGGCGAACGAGCGCAACCTGGCGACGGCACAGGCCGCAGGTAGCGTCGTAGAGCAACGTCCACTGGTTCACGGTTCCAGTACAATTTTGCCAAATTGCTGGCCTGCTTCGAGGATACGCTGTGCTTCGCGGCCGTCGCTCAAGGGCATCACGCGGTCTACCACGGGCTTGAGCCGCCCATCCAGGACCAGTGTCATGACTTCCCGAAATTCGGCGTGGGTGGCGGCGGTGGCCCCAATCAGGCTAAGCTGTTTCCAGAAAAGCAAGTTGATGTCTGTTTCGCCAATACTGCCGCTGGTTGCGCCAAAGGTAACGAGGCGTCCGCCGCGCTTAAGCGAGCGCATGCTGGCGTCCCAGGTTTCACGGCCCACGTGTTCGAGCACGACATCCACGCCGCGCCGTCCGGTGCGTTGCCAGATGGCTTTTGAGAAATCTTCTTCGCGGTAGTTGATTACGTCGTCGGCGCCTAGTTCGCGGGCACGTTGCATTTTTTCGGGGGTGCTGGTGGTGGCGTAGACATAGGCGCCGGCCAGTTTGGCTATCTGGATGGCCGCGCTGGCTACCCCGCTACTGGCGCCTTGAATGAGGACGCGCTCGCCAGGGCGAATCTGGGCGCGGGTGATGAGGGCCCGCCACGCGGTTTGAAAGACGACGGGGGCGGCGGCGGCTTCAACATACGAGAAGTTGGGGGGTAGGGGCAAGATGTTTTCGACGGGCACAGCGACGTATTCGGCAAAGCCACCGGGGGTGTGTTCGCCAATAATGCTCAGGTTGGGGAAGGGGTCGCTGTGGTCGGTGATAAGGGCGGGATTGACGACGACATGGCTCCCGACCCAGAGGTCGGTTACGGCATCGCCTGTGGCGGCTACCTCGCCGGCAATGTCGCTGCCGCCAATGTGCGGCAGGGTCAGGGTGAGGTTGGGTATGGTACCCCGGCGTACCCAGAGGTCTAGATGATTGAGGGCGACGGCCCGAACGTGGATGAGGACTTCATCGGGGCCCAGTACGGGTTCGGGAACGTCGGTGTATTCAAGCTGATCCAGATCGCCGTGGTTTCGAAAAATGAGCGCTTTCATCAATTTCTTCTCCTGGCGTTGTTGGTGGTGAAATACAAAACACCACTCACTTGACATACGCTGTCAGTCTGAGTGGTGTTTTTCTGTTTGGTAGCGGTGAGAGGATTCGAACCTCTGACCTTCGGGTTATGAGCCCGACGAGCTGCCACTGCTCCACACCGCGTCATTGTCTCTCACAAGTACGCTTTATTCTTGCATTGACAGTATTGTACCATGGGTTTTGTGCGATTGTCAAGAAAGGAGTTTGCTTTGGTCTAGAAACCGTTTTTGGGCAACGCAATTTTATGGTCGGTCAACCCGGTTTTACCCAGGCATGTCCAGGATTGTTCCCCAGAATGGGGATTTTATAGCTGTGTGGGTGCATGGACCTACCCTCCCAACGGCAAACCGTCAGTACTATCGGCGCTGCGACGTTTCACGTCCTGGTTCGGGATGGAGCAGCGTGGTTCCATCGCGCTCAACACACACCCACAGTAAGT
>DAOTUK010000058.1:0-5841 GCA_034437375.1 Chloroflexaceae bacterium
GGAGGCGGGGAGGCGGGAGGCGAGGAGGCGGGGCACCAATGAAACAGCCAGAGCGAACAACCGAGTCGAGGGATTATAAACGCTGGCTACGGCGCGTGGGCATTGCTGCCCTTGTCCTGCCGCTCTCAACCGGTGCGGGCGGTTCGCTCTTGATCGCCCACCTGTTTACCATGCCCTACCGCCTGCCCCTGGCCGGCGACCCACGCAATACCGTCGGCCTGGACTACCAGGATGTCACCTTCCCCGCCCGCGGCGATGGGACGCCCATAGCGGCCTGGTTTATTCCCGCGCCCCAGAGCCAGCGCGTCATCGTGTTTGTGCATGGCAAGGGCGGTTGTCGCACCAGCGAATTTGGCGGGCGGGCGCTCGACTATGCCCACGCCTTGCACCAGCGCGGGTTCAATCTGCTGCTGCTCGACCTGCGCGGCCACGGTACCAGCGGCAAGGGCCGCTTTACCTTTGGCCTGCGCGAACGGCGCGATATTCTGGGGTCCGTAGACTGGCTCCAGCAGCACGGGTTTGCTGCCGGCGCCATTGGCGTGCATGGCGTCTCGATGGGTGCGGCCTCGGCTATTGGTGCGGCCGCAGAGGAACCGGCCATAGCCGCCGTCGTCTCCGATAGCGCCTTTGCCGATTTCAACCCCATTCTTGAAGCCGCGTTCTCCGCTACCACGCGACTACCCGACTCCTTCCTACCCGCCACGCTGCTGGCCGGAAACCTGCTCACGGGCGAGGATGTGCGCCGTGCGCGCCCGGTGGGCGAGGTGGGGCGTATCGCGCCACGGCCTCTGCTGCTTATCCACGCCAGCGGCGACGACCTTATTCCCCCGTCCCACGCGCACCAACTGTCCCAGGCCGCGCCGGAGGCCGCGCTCTGGATAATCCCCGGCGCATACCATGTTGATACGTATGGCTACGACCCGCAAGCGTATACCGCGCGGGTGGCAGCCTTTTTTGACCAGGCGTTACGTTGAGAGGCAAAACCAGCAGAAAGTGAGGCCCCTATGTCCTTTGGTGCCCATATGCCAACCAGCGGCGGCGTTGTCAACGCCTTTGGCCACGGCGAGCGCGTTGGTTGCGAAACAATGCAAATCTTTACCCGCAACCAGCGCCAGTGGAATGCCAAACCCTATAGCGAGCAAGAGGTAGCAGACTATCAGCAGGCGGAGCAACGCGCCAGCATACACCCGGTTGTCTCGCACGCTTCCTATCTCATCAATATGGCCTCGCCCGACGACGCGCTGTGGGAGAAATCTATCGCCGCGTTTGGCGAAGAGTTGCAACGCTGTGCAACGCTCGCCATTCCCTATGTGGTGGTACACCCCGGCGCCCATACGGGTAGCGGGGAGGAGGCCGGGCTACAACGCATTGCCGACGCGCTCAACCGCCTGTTTGCGGACGGGGTGGGCGCCGGGGTGACCGTGTTGCTCGAAAATACGGCCGGGCAGGGCAGCACGCTAGGCTGGCAATTTGACCATCTGGCCCGGCTCGTTGATCGTTGCGCCTATCCAGCGCGGCTTGGGGTCTGTTTCGACACGTGCCACGCCTTCGCGGCCGGCTACGACTTGCGCACGGCGGATACGTACCACACAACCTTTTCCGCCTTTGAGCAGGTGCTTGGCCTGGACTATATCAAGGTCTTTCACTTGAACGACTCCATGCACGAACTGGCCAGTCGCAAAGACCGCCACAATCATATTGGACAGGGGTTTATCGGGGTAGAAGGGTTTCGTCTGCTGGTGAATGATCCGCGCTTCCACAGGCTCCCTATGATCCTGGAAACCCCCAAGGACAAAGACCTGACCGAGGATGTGGAAAATCTGGCGCTGCTGCGTTCGCTATGTCAATAGACACCTTCACGCCGGACTGTTCGCCTGTATCTGCTGAATGGCGGTGAGCAAATATTCGGGCGGGTCACCCTTGCTCACAAAGGCATGGACCCCCGCGGATAGGGCCGCGTCTCGCGCTTCCGGGCGACTGCTCAGCGCAATAATGCGCAGGTTGGGGGCGGTTGTGTGCAGGTTGTTGACCAGGGCCGCGCCGCCCACGCCGGGCAGTTCCCAATCTAGTAGCAGCAGATCGGGCGACCAGGTACCTACCTGGCGCTGCGCCGCGTTGCTCTCGGCGGCCTCTCCCACCACAAACAATGCTGCATCTTGTTCTAACAGTAAGCGCAACGCCGAACGAAGAGTCGGTTCATCGTCGGCCAGCAATACCCGCCATGCTTTCTTCATTACGCATCCACCCCGTTGTTACAGTCGCTCTCAATTCCACCCTCTCTAGCATAGCACCAGGCGCTACGAGTCCACATCGGAAGTATGGCTATACCGGGGCCTGTCCACCTGACCAGTGGGAGCGCGTTTGTGGTAGCATGCAAGGGAGTGGCGCAATTGAACAGAAGGCCGGAGGAAAAACAATGTCCTGTCGAACGTTGGTACAGCGGACGCTCTATGCGCTCCTGCTGCTGTGGGGCGCGTTGCTGGCCCCGCTACCGGGCGCGGTTGGCCTGGCCCAATCGCAGACGCCCCCACCCGCGGCGGCGGCTACCGCGGCCAGCGGTGGGGCCCCCATCGTGTTGTTTCTCGCGGTGGTTGGTGTGCTGGTTGGCTTTGTGGTGGTGTATATCTTTCTCTTCAAGCGGCAGGGGTGTTGTTCGCCCTCGCGTTGTCATTGGGGCGAGACGACACCCACAAAGCCGCGCCGACCCGGCCCATGACAGACCGCACTCCCCCGTTACTGGCTGTACATAACCTGCGCGTGCATTTTCCGTTGCGGCGGGGGGTGCTGCGGCGTTCGTCCGGGTTGGTACAGGCGGTCGAGAATATTTCGTTTGCCATAGCGCCGGGCGAAACGCTTGGGCTTGTGGGGGAAAGCGGCTGTGGCAAAAGTACAACCGCCCGCGCTATCCTCCAGATAGTGCGCCCTACGGCCGGGCAGGTTATCCTGGACGGCCACGACCTCACCCGGATGCGCGGCGAACCATTGCGCAAAATGCGCCGCACTATGCAAATGATGTTTCAAGACCCCTATACCAGCCTCAACCCGCGCATGACTCTGGGGGCCATTGTGGGCGAACCGGTGCGCGTTCACCGTCTGCGTAGTAGCAAGGCTGCGGTGGAAGCGCGGGTGGAAGAGCTGTTCCATCTGGTCGGGCTTGCGCCGGCCTTGCATAGCCGCTATCCCTACGAGTTGAGCGGTGGCCAGCGCCAGCGCATTGGCATAGCCCGCGCGCTGGCCGTCGAGCCGCGCCTGGTGGTTTGTGACGAGCCCGTGAGCGCTCTGGATGTGAGCGTACAGGCGCAAATTCTGAACCTGCTTGGCACCTTGCAGCGGCAGTTGGGGCTAACCTACCTTTTCATTGCCCACGACCTGAGCATCATCAGGCATATGAGTACCCACGTTGCTGTGATGTACCTGGGCAAGGTGGTGGAACTGGGGCGGAGCGCCCGGGTATACCACACCCCCCGCCACCCCTACACCTGCGCGTTGCTTTCGGCTATTCCCCACCCCGACCCCCGCCAGACCCGCCAGCGGGCCCGCATCATCCTGACCGGCGATGTCCCCTCTCCAACTGCCCCCCCCACCGGCTGCCGCTTCCACCCACGTTGCCCGCTGGTGGTTGAACAGTGTCGCCACGAGGAACCGCCCTTCGCGCTGTATAGCGAACAGCACCACGTTGCCTGCTGGCGGGCCCACGAAACCGAGGAACTATGGCCAGTGACGGGTGAGGGGTGAGGCGAGGATAGGTGAGGCGGAAGCACACGATACCACAGAACACCGATAGGCAATTACCTGAATTTGGTATGATGCCGCGGTCTGAGCGCGGCGGAGCGGTAGGGGTGTCCGGAAGTGGGGAAGGGATCTTACCAGGGCTTGAAACTTGACCAGTAGGTGCGGCGGTAGACTTCGGTGCCATGCTCCTTGATGATGCGTGTAAAGACCACATCCATAGCCCCATTGTCGCGCCACTTCACCACCGGCTCCGCAAGCTCCACCATACGCCCGCCCCGCGTGCCATACATGCGTATCTCTGCCAGCGTGTTTTCCGGGTTGGCGTGCGCTTGAATGAGTATCCACGCGCCGGTATCGTTGACAAAGCGCAAATCGGCCCCACCCAGAAAGATGGTCGAATCAATACCGGGCCCGTCCCCGTAGGAGCCGTAGCCATATTTATCGTACCAACTGATATAGCGGGAATGGTTCCAGCGCTCGGTAATGGGCAAGCCAGCCCAGAAGGCGGCTCGTAGCATCGTGGTTGAATCCTGGCAGATGCCGCCGCCCCACTCTATCTGCGTTTCGCCATCTACAATAGCCCACCCCTTCACAAAGCCATGTTCCTCATCAATGGATTTGATGGTCTGGTTAAAGGAAAATTCCTCGCCGGGCGCGAGGAGGTGGCCATGCAGCAAGCGCATACCAGCGATAATATTGGTGACGCGGTAATCTTCCGAGCCTTCAAAGTCGGTGCGTCCGACCGACAAGAGTTCGACAATACCAAGCTGTGCCAGGTCTTCGGGGGTGCGGGCAACGGGTATTTCTTTGAAGGGCAGCGCAACGCTGCGGTCGGGCGTCCAGAGCGTATCTACAATCAGCGCGGCGGCGTGGGGCCGGTCTATCTCGCGGCCTGGTGTTCCCTCCGCAAAGATGCTCAGGTTGCCCCCATTCCAGTTGACCCGTGGATAGATGGGTTTCTGGCGGGTAGCCCGGGCAATCGGTTCAAGCCAGCGTTGGATACGTGCCCGATTCAAGCGCACATTGAGCCTGTACTCTTCTCCGCCAAGCACCGGGCGCGTTTCAAGTTGTACGAGCGTGGCCAGTTTTTCCGGGGGCCATACCCACTGCTGCTCGTTGGCCGTGAGCAGGAGCGGCCGGTGTACCAGCATGGCGAGTTGCTGCTGCGCCTCGATGACCGCAGCGTCATGCACCAGGGGCTCCAGCGGGCGCGTGCGTACTACCACCTGTTGTGGGTGCAGGGTTTGCACGGCTCCCAGAACATCCCGCATAGTCTGGTCAACCAGCACTTGCCGCCCATGCGTAGCCGGCACAAGCGATGGCAGCAGGGTATCGCCTTGCAGTTGGGCATTGGTCGCCGGCTGTTCCAGGGGGGCCAGGTGGGTGCGCAGGTAGTGCTGCAACGTTATTTCGTCTACCCGCAGGTGGATGGGAATATTCCACCCGTGCAAGGTAATAGCCGCCGCGGCACGCAACTGCTGTTCCTGGTGACTGTCTCGCCCGGTGGAAAGCGCCGCTTGAATGGCCGGCTCCATTTCGAGATGGATACCCAGGTCGTCCAGTGAGGGGTGCCAGGTCTGGTTGCGATAGGTCAAGGTGACCGGCTGTTGTACAAAGTCGGCATAGGATCGTTGGAGCGCGATGGTTGCTTCGGCTCTGGTCATAGCGCCCACTGGCACGCCATGTACGGTGATGGACGGGTAGACGCGGACGGCAAAGAAGCTATCAAATAGCAACACCGCCGCGACCAGTACACTGCACAGCAGCAGCAGGCCTATGAAGCTCCGCGTTATCCAGGCTGTCAGGCGAAGGGGCCGTCGTTGGCGACGTAGCCCGGCAACCCGCACCGACGCGCTCTGATCTATAGGTACCCTGGATTCTGAGGTTGTTTCTGCTCGTTGAGTCACCTGGCTTGTTTCCAAATCTGTTCCAACGTAATAGTATCCCTATTTCATACAACGAAAGTGAAACACCCTTTCTGCGGGTATTCGTCAGGGTATTTTGATATGTAGTGCTTTATTATACCAGGGTACATGGAGTTATGCCATAGCGCAGGATATTATCAACAAAGACAATCTGTGCTATAATCTCTCGCATAGGTTGCTGATG
>DAOTUK010000059.1:0-5428 GCA_034437375.1 Chloroflexaceae bacterium
CCGCAGTGGAACGGGGTGTTTGTCAGCCACCCCCGAAGGAACGCCTGATGAAACCAAAGCCTGTCCCCGGACAGGAATTGCGGTGGAGGGTAGTTCCAAGCCACCCGCTTCAGCGGGTGGTCGTTGACAGTTGAACTTGCCTCCTTTTGATTTGGTATCCTGCTCACACCGAACAGGATGTTGTTTTCTTGTATCTGGTAGCAGTGTACCAACCAAATGTGGAGAACTGATGGAGAGACAACGCGCAATATGTGGAGGTCATACGGAGAAATTATGGGGTATAATGCACGTAAGGAATGGCAATGCAAGCATTGAGGGAGTATGCCAGAGCAGAGGAACCAGCGGGACATTGGCAGACAGGGGCGCAAGCGGCGGGCCACGCTACGCCGACGGCCACAGCGAAAACGCCCCCCGCGCCTGGCAGAGGGGCCGGCCGTTTCAGCAACGCCGGGCGGGCCAGCACCGCTCCAGCAGGGTGCGGCCGAACGGGTCGCGGCCCGGCGCGCCGCCCGCCAGGAGGAGTCACCGCTGCGGCAGGCATTGCGGCGGGTGTGGTTGTGGGTACGCCTGACGGGGATAGCGCTGTTTGTGCTGCTGGTCGTGGCGCTGGTACTGTTCTACCGGCAGGTGAGCGAGGTTGCCGATGCCATTGTCGTCCAGGATGTGCGGACAAACCCGTCGGTGGCAACGCCACTTCTGGGAGGGGTCAATGTGTTGCTTATCGGGGTAGATGAGCGGCCCGACCACCCGGAAGAGGGGGTGCGCAGCGATACGCTCATCGTGGCGCGTCTGGACGGGCCGGGCGGGTGGGTCAATCTGCTTTCCATACCGCGCGATACCCAGACCAACGTCCTGGATGTGGGCCCCACCAAAATCAACGTAGCCTATGGGCAGGGGTATGCCCGCGCCACCAGCCTCTATTGGGAAGACACCACCCCACAGCAAGGCGGCATGGCGCTGGCCGCCGAAACGGTAGAAGGCTTCTTTTCGACAGCCGCAAACCGCCATGTGCGCGTAGATTATACCGCGCAAATCAATTTCGATGGGTTTGTACAGGTGATAGACGCGCTTGGGGGTATTACCATAGACGTTCCCAAGCCGATTGTTGACGAAGCCTACCCCACCGCAAACTATGGCATTATGCGAGTGGAGTTTCAGCCGGGGCCGCAACGGATGGATGGCGAGACAGCGCTTATCTACGCCCGGACGCGCCACGCCGATAGCGACTTCGGGCGGGCCCAGCGACAGCAGCAGGTGCTCCGCGCAATAGTGGCCGAGTTGGATAATCGCGGGTGGCTTGGGCGCGTCGCGGCCCTACCGGCCCTGTTGAAAAGTATCAAGGGGAGCGAAGGATCGCCGCCGCCCGTATTGACAACGTTGCCCATTGATCGGTTTGATGTGTTGTTCGGGTTGGTGTTGCTGGTGCGCGGGTTGGGGCCCGACTCTATCGGACAGATACCGATTAACCCACAAACGGTACCAATGACTGAGGTAGGCACAAACCTGCTATGGGATACGGGGAGCCTGGGTAACCAGGTTGACAAGCTCACACAGCCGCCGATGGTGGAGGTATTCCCGGTGGAGGAGTGAGGCGGGAGGTGTTTACCTTCCCCACCCCTCGACACCCGATGAACAGCAGCACCAGCAGACAAAGCCCCACGGTCATGGTCGCGGCGGGTGGTAGAGCGCTCTGGTACATCGCCTCACGCCACACCTGTCACTGGCATACCCTACTCAACCGTGACACTCTTGGCCAGGTTGCGGGGTTGGTCTACGTCACAGCCACGCTGTACCGCCACCGCATAGGCCAGGATTTGCAACGGAATAGCCGTCAAGACCGGCGTGAGCAGCGGCCACGTTTCGGGAATATAGATAACATGGTCGGCTTTACTGGCGATAGCCGTATCGCCCTCGGTCGCAATCGCAATAACCTTGCCCCGCCGCGCCTTCACCTGCTCAATATTGCTCAACATCTTCTCATACACAATATCGCGGGTAGCAATGCAGATAACCGGCAAATGCTCATCAATCAGCGCAATGGGGCCATGCTTCATCTCGCCGGCCGGGTAGCCTTCGGCGTGAATATAGCTTATCTCCTTCAGCTTCAGCGCCCCCTCTAGCGCAATGGGATAGTTTATCTGTCGCCCCAGGTACAGCGCGTCGGTGGCGTTGTAGTAGCGCTCGGACAGTTCGGCACATATCGGCGTGGCCGTTTCTATCACCTGGGCCGCCTTACCGGGCAATTCGCTGAGCGGTTGGACATGCTCCTGCACCTGTTGGGGCGAAAGCGTATTGCGGGCCTCGGCCAGGTGGAGCGCGAACAGGTAGGCAGCGACGAGCATATTCGTAAAGCACTTGGTTGAGGCCACGCCAATCTCCGGGCCGGCGTGCAGGTGGATGGGCCCGCCATCGGCCAGACGTTCGGCCTGGCTACCCACCACGTTGACAATCGAGACGCCGGGAATCCCATGCTCGCGGGCCTCCTCCATCGCCGCCAGCGTGTCCACAGTCTCCCCGCTCTGGGTAATGGCCATCACCAGACTGTCCTTGCCAAGCACCGGATGGCGATAGCGAAACTCGCTCCCATAATCCACATCCACATGAATACCGGCCAGGGCCTCGATCATAAACTTGCTCACCAGCGCGGCGTGCCATGCCGTTCCACAGGCCACCGCATAGATGCGATTCAAGCGCTGAATAGCGGCCGTATCCAGCGTCAAATGGCGCAGATTAACCCGCCCGGCGCCCAGGTCAACGTGGCCCCGCAACACATCCATCAAGGCGCGGGGTTGTTCGTGAATCTCCTTTTGCATAAAGTGGCGATAGTGGCCCTTGGCCGCCGCCACCGGGTCCCACTGCATCGTCGTCGTGGCCCGTTGTACGGTTTGCCCATCCAGGCGGCTGATACGGACGCTATCCTGGGTCATGATCGCTACTTCGCGGTCTTCCAGAAAGATGATTTCGCGCGTATAGTCTAGCAACGCGGGCATATCGGAGGCCAGGAAGTGTTCGCCCTCGCCAATACCGATAACGACGCCCCCGGCGTTGCCCAGGCGGGCCGCGACCAGCGTATCTGGCTCATTCGTGCTGAGCGCCACAATCGCATTGCCACCGCGCAGTTTCGTCAACACCCCGCGCACGGCCTGTTCGAGCGAGCCATGCTCGCGGTAGGCCGCCCCAACCAGATGGGCAATAACTTCGGTATCCGTCTGCGATTGAAAGGTGTGTCCCTGCTGTATAAGCGCCTCTTTCAACTGCTGGTAGTTTTCAACAATACCATTTTGCACCACAACAATGCTTCCATCCTGGTCGCGGTGGGGGTGGGCGTTTGCTTCCGTCACGTCGCCATGGGTCGCCCATCGCGTATGCCCAATGCCCGTCTGGCCCCCTATCGGGACGCTGGCCAGGCGTTCAACCAGATTGTGCAATTTACCGACACTCCGATGAATTTGCAAGCCGAGCTTTGCATCGTGTATCGCAATGCCCGCCGAATCGTACCCCCGATATTCCAGACGTTGCAATCCATAGATAACCACTTCAGCCGCGTTGCGCGGGCCAATATACCCAACTATGCCACACATACCGTTCTTCCTCTCATGATTTTTATTTTCCGCCGGGTTCTTTCTGCCTTGTATTATACGGCCAGGATGCTTCTTTGCGAATTATCAGGTAGCGTACCACGAAGAACGGCCAGGGTAAAAGCCACCTTTTGCCCGCCCGGTTGCGAACGAGACGCCCGCGCTCCCCGAAATTGTTCAGGTACGCGCACAACTAGAGCGGTACATGTTATAATTGAGAGTACCAGAGGTCATCGCAGGTAAGGAACACAAAACCTGAAGCCATGCATGAGAAAGGGACACAACGAGGCCAGGCTATCCTATGGGTGATAGTGATGGTGGCGGTGCTGGTTGGGGCCGGTATCATGCTTGTTAGTACCGTTGTTCGCTTCACCACCCGATCAGCAGACGATACCCCCCCCGAATCACCAGATAACATGCTGCTCTCCGAACTCGTGCCAGAGCAACAGGCAACGATGACCCCGAGGAGCACCCCGATACCGCCACCGGTCATCGTCTATATCTCCGGGGCTGTGCGCCAACCCGACGTGTACGAACTGCCCCACAACGCCAGGGTCAAAGATGTTGTGGTCGCGGCCGGCGGGTTCACCCCCGACGCCGACCGCATCAGCGTCAACCTGGCCGCCCACCTTGAAGACGCCCAACACATCCATATCCTTCGCCAGGGAGAACAGCCACCCGCGCCCCCAGGGACACAATCCGCAACCAATGACCAGACAACCAACCTACCAGATGACCAACAAGTGAACATTAACACCGCCAGTGCCACCCAACTACAAGAGCTGGATGGCATTGGAACCGTGCTGGCCGAACGCATTGTCGAATATCGTACCGTCAACGGCCCATTTACGTCTATTGAAGCATTATCGGATATTTCCGGCATAAGTCCGGCTATGGTACAAGCCCTCCAGGATCATGTGACAGTAGGACCATAACCTATGATGATACCACCGAATACCTTGCTCCAGAACCGCTATCTCGTGAAACGGGCCCTCTCGCAGAGTAGCGCCGGAGCAGTCTACCAGGCGACCGATCAAACCGATGGGCACACGGTAGCCCTGAAGCAGATTTTGTCGAGAGATGCCCGCCAACGCAAAGCCATCCATGCGCAAGCTGTGGCCCTGACCCACCTCAAACACCCCTCCCTCCCAACCATACACCACTACTTCCCCGACAAGACCGGGCAATTTCTGGTGATGCACTATATCCCCGGTGATCACTTCCTGACCCTGATAGAAAAACAACGCCAGAAATTCCTCTCCGCAACCGTCCTGCCCTGGGTACTACGCTGGGCCGACCATCTGCTTGATGCGCTTGGCTATCTCCACAAGCAGCAACCAGTCATCCTGCATGGCGACATCAAACCCCACAACCTCAAGCCCACCTCGCGCGGCGAGATACTGCTGCTCGATAGCGGCATAGGCAAAACCATCGCAACCCACCCCTACGCCCCGCTGGAATATGTGCGCGGTGAACCCCTGGAACAAAGCAGCGACATCTACAGCCTGGCCGCCACGCTCTACCACCTGATGTCCGGCGTGGCCCCACCCGACGCCCAATCCCGCGCCGTGGCGATAGCCGACGGCCAACCAGACCCCTTGCGCCCCATCAACGAATTGAACCCCCTCGTCCCCGTCGGGGTTGCGATGATATTGCACCAGGCCATGGAACAGGACGCCGACTTTCGCTTTGCAACAGCAACCGCTATGCGTACGGCCCTGCGTATGGCCAAGCAACCCCTGACCAAACCAGTGGACGAAGGCGGCAGCAGTGGTATGCAAACCATTGTCGAGCCCGCCCCCGACCCCGACCCCATCCCCGACACTATCCCCCCCGTACAAGCAACCCCC
>DAOTUK010000060.1:0-11777 GCA_034437375.1 Chloroflexaceae bacterium
GCCGGGCGTGCTGCACTACGCGCTGATGGCGCTGGTATCGGTTACCGCGGTTGGCGCGTTCGATGCGGTGGGCTCCATTCTGGTGGTGGCGCTGATGATAGCGCCGCCCTCGGCGGCCTACCTGCTGACCGAAAAGCTATCGCGTATGATTGGCCTCAGCGTTGCGATAGGGGCGGCCAGCGCCATTGCCGGCTACTGGGTGGCCCACTGGCTCGACGTGTCCATTGCCGGCGCGATGGCCACAATGAGCGGGGTCGCGTTTGGTCTGGTCATGCTCTTTGCGCCAGAGCGGGGGATGCTGGCCGGTATGCGCCGCCGTATGCGCCAGAAGTGGACGTTTGCCCAACAGATGCTCACGGCCCACCTGTTGCACCACGAGGCTACCCCCCAGGCCGCAGAGGAATCGCGGGTTGAACACCTGACCCGCCATATGCAATGGGCACCCGACTTTGCGGCGCGGGTGGTGCGGCGGGCCGAACAGGGCGAACTGTTGCGGCGGCAGGGCGATATGCTGGTCTTAACCGAGCGTGGGCGGCAGATGGCGCGGCAGGTGATGGGGGCGTAAGACCAGTACTGAGCGATGAGTGCTGAGTGCTGAGGGGTTGTGACTGGCGTGAGAGAGGAAATGCCCCCTACTCCTGCGGGGGACACGCCTTCTCTATCGTATACGTGTCTATCACCTCTTCCAGGCGCGTGATAAACTGTAGCGTCATCTGCTGCCTGGTCACCTCCACCAGCATGGCCCCATACTCCTCGTTGTAGCGTATCTTGCTCTCTGGCGGTTGGTCGCCAAAACCATAGATAACGCCGCCCCCCAGACCGTTGACAAAGTAGGGAAAGCCGTCAACCTCCAGACGCTCGTAGGTGTGGTGGTGGCCGTTCAAGACGGTATCGGCGCCCCACTCCGCAAAGGGCCAGCGCATCCAGGTATAGGGGCCGCGGTGGTCTGAGGTATAGGGTGGGTGGTGGAACACGACCACCTTCCAGCAGGCCTCCGACTCTGCCAGGGACTCTTGTAGCCACGCCGCCTGGGCCGACTCGGCACGGATGCCATCTTCCTCGCCGGGCATACTGTTCAGCACAAAGATAGCCACCGGATCGAAGGTGACCTGGTAGTAGCGCTCGTTGCCGGGCAGCGTGAAATAGTCGTAGTAGGGTTGGCCATAGTCCGCGAGCAGGTCGTGGTTGCCGATGCTTGGGAAGAAGCGGTTGATGGTTTTCTGCTCCTCCGCTTCGGCGCTGCCATAGCCTCCCTTGTAGGGGTAGATGTACTCGTGATAGTATTGCCCGACGTTGATGTCCATAGTTTCCGCTTCGCCATTGGGGTAGTTGTTATCGCCCGTCGTGACAATAAAATCCGGTTCCCAACTCTTGACCAGCGTTGCCACATCCTCAGCCATATGCCCGGCCATGCCAAAGTCGCCAATTACGCCGAAGCGTACCGGCGCGGGGGTGGGGGTGGGGGTGGGCGTATGCGTGGGGGTGGGCGTATGCGTGGGAATGGGCGAGTTGGTTGGCTCCGGCGTGCTGGTTGGCTCCGGCGTTTCTGAGGGGACAACCTGTGCGACGACGGCGGTATGCTCCGCCGGCTGAACGGTGACGCCGGATGTTGCCAGCGTTTTGGGGGTGGGGACAACCTGTTGGGGGGCAGTGGCCGGCGTTCCCGCCCCACACGCCGCCAACCCTATCGCTGCCAGGAGCAGACCGACGACGGACACCAGGAACAAAACACTCCGTTGAACCATAGAACCTCCTCGCTAATCGTCTGGTGGGTGCCACCCTGCCAGAACCCAATAGCGTCGTACCTCGATAGCATCAGAATCCGTATCCAATAGTAACGCCCGCACCGTCGCACGCCCAACCGGTGTTTTGCCCACGATACGCAACCCATCCGCACTCCAGGCAAAATGGTCGTTCCAGTTCTGTGTGCGCGGGTTGAAAAGTACTACAACCATCTGCGTCTCCGGGTCAATTGCCTCCGTCTTATCACTCTTATGCCCATTGCAAATCGGACAAGCCAACCACAGATTCGATTCCTCGCTGGTGCCGCCCTTGCCAAGCGGCACGATATGCTCAATTTCCAGACGAGCCATGACCAGGTGCTGCGGACTACAGCAGTAACCACACCGGTTGCGGGCCGCTGTGCGAATGCGTCGGTCAAGCTCCGAAGGGATGGGTTTACGGGTCATCCCTCGGCCTCTATATGCCGCAACCCACGCTCCACCGCCACCTTAAACGCGCGTGCTTTCTGTACCATACCCTGCCGGTAAACCTGCATCAACACATCTAGACGCGCCTGTCCCGGAGCATCCAGCGTCTGTTCCCTTTGGCGGGCCAGCAACTCGCTCAAATCCTGCTGGTGCTTCTCGCTCATCTGCATATCGCACAACGCCAACACCTGTTCATCTGGCAGCAACTCAACGGGCAATTCCCCGGACACCAGTTCCAACCACTCCGTCAGCACATCCTCAACCCGCCGCTGCGTCTGGCTGGCTATCGTACGGGCATTGTGTACCAGGGGATCGGGCAGTTCCAATACAATCGTTTCGCTCATCCCTTTATCCCTTCATCGTTCACACCGTCAATCGTCAAAGCGCATCGCTCATCCTGCGCTCCCGATACCGTGATGATACCCACGCTTATGCCGCCCCAACCTGTTCCGCGACCCAGGCCGCATCATCGGCGGAGAGGGGCGGCGGCGGCGGCGCGATCCCATAATCAATCCGTAAATCATAGCCGGCCCGATCATACATCGCTCCCGCCTGTTTGTTGGAGGGTGAAAGCACTTCAACCACCGTGACAACGTGTCCCATCGCCTAGTCGTGTATCTCCAGGTATAACTCGCGCACCTCATTGGGAAGCGGCAGCTCAACTATTACTGCCCCACCGGTAGCATATTCCATCCGCGGAGCCACTGGTGCAGTTTCGACCCCACCCGATTGCACAACAGCGACATCTGGTCGGGACACAAAGGCTATATCATCCAACCCCAGAGCCACCACCCGCTCCTCAACAGCCACATAGTAGCGCGGGCGGAGACGGGGTACCAGGTCGTCCCGCAACGCAATAATCAAGCTGTTATGCACGTCTGGCCACAGGTCGGCCCGTTCAAGATAGGGATTCATCCCTGGAAAGGGCGAACGCATACGCAACCCTCCTTACCTACCGCCAACAACTGCCGGGCATGATACCACATCCGCCACATGGCATAGGGCCTTGTCGGGCAAAAATACGTAAGGTTACGGATACCCACCGCGGACACAATACGGTATACTGTGAAAAAGGGAACAAACGTAGGGACGGTGTGGAGATGACAAACCTATCATTAAAAATACTATCAATGGCTGGCGCGTTGGTATTGATAACCCTGGTTGCGGGTTGTGGTACGAGCTTTGGTTTTTACCAGGAGCCAGCACCCACCGCGACACCACTCCCCTACACTGTCACAGGCAACCCCGCAGTTGGGCGGGCCATCTTCCACGGCGAAAAGAAATTGAACCGCGTCTTAGCCTGTAGCACATGCCATTACGTGAGCGAAGACCAGAGCATCCTGGTGGGGCCAAACATGGCCGGCATCTCGCAACGAGCAAAGAGCCGCGTCCCGCACCTCTCCGCCGTAGACTACCTGGAACAATCCATCCGCGAACCAGAGGCCTATATGGTGGAAGGGTTCCCGCCCGGCACAATGAACCAGCGCTATGATAATCGCCTGAACGAAGCGCACGTAAAAGACCTGATAGCGTATATGATGACCCTCTAATATTCCCCTTATTCCCCCGACGAGACCCCGTACAAACCTCTGTCGTGACCTGGCAGTTTTTGTCCCAGACTGCCAGGTCAACCTCTTTCTGGCGGGGGTTGGCTCAGGCGACCAGACGGAGCGGATCGCCGGCCTGGGGCAGTTGGGTCTTGCGCAACTTGCGCAGGGCCTGCGCCTCTATCTGGCGTACCCGCTCGCGGGTAATCCCAAGCCGGTCGCCTATCTTCGACAGCGTATGCTCGCGGCCATCCTCTAGCCCATAGCGGAGCCGAATAATGCGCTGTTCGCGCTCGTTCAGCGTTTCCAGCAAGCGCAACATATGGTCACGCATCACGCTTGCTTCCGCATCCTCGGCCGTGTCATACTCATCGGCAATAAACGTGCCAATGGATTCGTCGCTATCGTCGCGGAAGGGCGCATCGAGCGATTGCACCGCCAGCGTCGAATTGATAACGTGCTTTACCTTATCAAGTTTCCAGCCAAGCTCGTCCGCCATATCTTCCATGGACGGCTTGCGGTCGAGCTTCATCGTCAAGCTCCCCACCGTCTTGCGGAGCAATCGGGCCTCCTCATTGAGATGAACCGGTACCCGAATAATGCGGCTTTGCTCATCTATTGCTCTGGTAATAGCCTGCCGTATCCACCAGGTTGCGTAGGTACTAAAGCGGTAGCCCTTGCGATAGTCAAACTTGTTCACAGCCCGCATCAACCCGATATTGCCCTCTTCAATCAAATCGTCAAGCGGTATCCCATTGCCACGATATTTCTTGGCGACACTGACGACCAATCGCAAGTTGGCACTGATAAGGTGTTCGCGGGCGTCCATATCCCCCCGTTCAATGCGCTGCGCCAGGTCGCCTTCCTGTTCCCGCGAGAGCAGGTCAATATCCCCAATTTCAACCAGGTAGCGACTCAGCCCGGACACCTCCTCATCCAGAGGTTCCCGCAGCGTACTATCAACCTTCTGCATTGTCGCTGAATCTATATTGTACACAGTCATTGTTTTCTTTCCCCCTCCGGGCATTTCACCCACAAATACCATACCACGTGGTTGTGTCTGTAGAGATGACCGCAGAGGTAGCGAGAAGGCGGAGAGCGGGAAACCCCTATCCCCAACCGTCCTGGCACCCCTGCGGCCACGTACCCCATGCACTCCAAATCATGCCTATGCCGCTATATGAGACGTTCTCACTGTTTTAAATGTTGCAATTGATTCCGGGCGGCAAAGCGACAACGAAACCTCATCGCGCCGCATCCGCACTATTTTGCCGCGTACCCTTACGGGGCCCGAACTTCAAACGGTATCACATGCTTCAATTCGCTTTCGTGCCCAAAGATGACCATATGCCAGACGCCGGATTCCGCACCCATAGGCACAGTCCATGTCCAATCTACCCGACCAGAGGGCGGCGCTACGTACATATCGCCATAGTCCAGGTCAATGGTGCGCCAACTGGGCGTTTCGACCCATACTTCGACCCGCTCATAGTCCGGGTCTTCGGGGTTCTCGTCGTCTACGTCGAAGCCGGTAGCGTAGAACGCTATCTCTGAGCCAGGATAGCCCACCTCTGGATAGAGGCTATAGGTTTCCAGATCTTCCGTATCTGGTGGGCGATACTCCCCTTCTCCCCACTGTATTTGAAAGTTTATCACGTGCATAACATTGCTGTCGTCGCCAAGCGCAATCATTTGCCAGTGCCCCGGCGCGGCGTTGTCTGGCGCATTCCAGTACCAGTCGGCCCGTCCGGTGGGCGAGGCCTGGTACAATTCGTCTACGTCTATCTCCATAGCGTTGCCAGCGGGGTCATTGACCCAGACATGGACGGTTTCTTCGCTGTAGAACCCGGTAGCATAAAAGGCAAAGGTCGTATCGGGCGCTCCTACTTCCGGCTGGACGTTGTGTTCTGGCACGCCTGCTTCCTGGGCTTGTGCTGGTTGGGCGACGACCACGCCGGTCAACACCAGCAGTAGCGCCAGGAGCATTGCGGTTATTCGCTTCATCATAGGTAATTTTCCTTTCCTAACTTATATCGTTACCGTTCCTGAATCCGGGTTATCCATTCACGCGGGTTGCATGGCGTTCGGCCGCCTCGCGTGGCGAACAGGTGGGGCACAGGCGCTTGTTGCCCGTGATCCATCCAATGGCACTATAGAGCCAGCAGACGCCGGCAATCCCTGTGACAAGAAGTACCACGCTGATCAGCGCGGCTATCCATTGCCAGATGCCACTGCCAATAACAACAAAGGCTACGGCAAACAGAGTTATACCGAGAATGATACGCAGTATTCGCTCAGGGTTTCCAACATTTGGGGTAAACATAGTTGCACCTCCATTACATCATACGGTTGTCGTTGAGTGTGCTTGTGCTACGTGTCTAGCCCGGAGGTGTTGCAAGTTTCGTGCCAACGGTCGCGCCCGGCCTGGCGCAGGGCCAGTGTGGGGCCACGAGGGGATCAGGGGAGGGTACGGATACGATGGCGGGCGGCCGACTGGCGCAGGTAGTGACGCCAGCGGCGGGCGGCGGCTTTTTGCGTTTTGAGCAGCCATTTCCCCAGGGGGCCAATGATGGGGGTTGAGAGGGCCGCCCAACGGCGCAACAGGATTTTCATATGCACGCGCAGCCAGCGCAACATAATGTTGCGGGTTCCGACCAGGAGAATGCCCAGGATAATGAGGGGCAACCCAAGCGGCAGCGGGAGCGGGAAGAGGACGAGCCCGACGAGAATACAGATCCAACCAGAGATGAGGCGGAAGGCTGTCCAGATGGTTCCCCAGGTGATTTGCCAGTGGCCTTGCGATTCGGGTGGTGGCGTGGTCATCGCACTCTATCCATACCATAAACCATATGCGGCGTTGCCAGCCGGCGATGGTGCGCCGCTATCGGTGGGCTCCCCCATAGTATAGCATATCGTGGAGGGTGTTTGGCAAGGGGGGGGGCGTTGCTAACCAACGCGGGGGTACCAGACATTTTTCCGCTCCTGGGAGCGCGGGCATCTTGCCCGCTCCGGGGCGAGCGAGACGCTCGCGCTCCCAAGAGTTGACGTACGACGTTGCAATCGCCCTGGTTGTCCGTTTGCGCTCTCTTGACAGCAGCGGCTCTTCTAGCGATACTACGCAGTGAACCGTAGAACGGTTGCTTCAAGGAACATCTATCAAAGGAGATCATAATGAAGGCCATAGCCCATCTCTGGAACAAGACGCTTCTGCTTACGGAAACATTTGTCCTCCTGATCGGTTTTGTCCTGCTGGCTAGTCTGTCCCCTGCGTACCCCTCCCTCTATGCTCAGGATACCCCCTATCGTGTGTACCTGCCCCAGGTACACGTCCCGGCGCGGGCCGGGGAACCGGGAAATGGCGACGACCCGCCGGCGCGGGCCAGTGGAACCATTGCATTCTGGGCGTGTAATTCGCGGGAAAGCATTGGTGAAACCCAATCCTGTGAGATTTACACAATCCAGGGTGATGGTACCAATCAGATGCGCCTCACCAATAATACGGCGTATGATGGAGATCTGGCCTGGTCGCCGGATGGTACCCGTATAGCCTTTGTGTCGGATCGTGATGGTCAGCGGGAGTTGTATGTGATGAACGCCGACGGCACCAACCAGACGCGCCTCACCAACAATACCACAATTGAGGCTGCGCCTGATTGGTCGCCGGATGGTACGCGCATTGCCTTTGCAACGGGGACTGAGTCTGAAGGCATCGGTCAGATTCTTGTTATCAACGCCGATGGTACCAACCAAACCCACCTGACAAACAATGAACGTTGGAACCACAGTCCGGAGTGGTCGCCTGACGGTACGCGCCTGGCGTTTGCTTCCACTAATAATTGGGACACCCAGATAACGGTCATGCTCCCCGATGGGACACAACCCATAACCTTTACCGGTAACCAGGGGTTTGGGCGGTTTCCAGTGGTCTGGTCGCCCGATAGCACGCGCCTGGCATTTGATCTGGTTGACAACCAGTCGCCCAACGATGGGGCGAGCAACCTGGAGATTGGCGTGAGTAATGCCGATGGCACCAACCAGCGGCATCTCACCCAGGATGGTGGGGGGCAACCGGCCTGGTCGCCGGACGGTACCCGTATCGCGTTTTTCTCAGACCGGCACTACAATGCAGAAATCTATGTCATCAATACAGATGGTTCCCAGGAACGCCGCCTGACCAGCACCGACACCGCGGACAACTTTTCGCCCGACTGGTCGCCCGATGGTACCCGCATTGCGTTTGTATCAACCCGTGATGGGAATGACGAAATCTACATCATGAACGCCGACGGCACCAACCAGACGCGCATTACCAACGATTCGTTGTCTGTCGAATATCCTATCTGGGCCCCCGTCATGGTTCCCTTAATGGAATGATGCCTACGCCCCCAGAACCAGCCGGGTACCCACGCAGGGGTTGACATAGGCGTCGGGCATGCGTTGGGCAATCGTGTGCATCGCCTTCCAACCGGTGCAATGCCCCGGCATAATAATAGCGGGGGCGATGGCCGCCAGCGCGTCTACCGTGGAGGGGATGATGGGGTCGTACGCCGCGCCAGAGAGGTGCAATCCGCCGGCAACAGCATGCACCTCGTCCACCCCGGTGAGCTTGCGGGCATAGCGCAGGATGTTGATAATACCGGCGTGGCTACAGCCAGAAAGAACAACCAACCCCTGGCCTTTGACATTGGCAATCAAGGCCTGGTCATCCCACAGCCAGGGGTCGGGTTCCCATTCCCCCGCGTCTGTGCGGGCCATATGGGTGGCCATCCCCTTTTCAAAATCGGTGGTGCGTTCCACCTGCCCGGTAACCAGCAGGCTATTATCCAGCAGCAGCGAGGGGTCGCGGCGCTCTAGCACCCGGGCCCCTTCGCGTTCCAGGTCGGCGCGACTGGGTGGCGGCAAGTGCAATTCTCCGCCGCCGGGAAAGACGCCTTTGCGGTCGCGCCAGACATCCGGGTGCAGCACCAGGGGGATATTGCGCTTGCCCAGGCGTTGGAGCACGCGCAGCAAGCCGCCGTGGTGGTCGGTATGCCCGTGCGAAAGAACGATAGCGCGAATGTCGGCCGCGTCTATACCCAGAACGTCCATATTGTGGATGATGGTATCTTGCCCAAGCCCGGCGTCGTAGAGGATGGTATCGCGGTGGCCGTTTTTGCTGGCGGTAACCAGCACAGCAAATCCATGCTCGGCCAGGAGCGGCGCACGCTCAAACGTTTCGTTCTGGATGGGGGCCCTGGTCACACTGGCGCGGCCCGGCATCAATACGTCCATTGTATTCTCAACCAATACCGTCACTTCAAGCGAGTCAATCGGTTCAAGGGCTATTGTATCAGTCATCTTTATGCTCCTTGTCTTGTGTATTCCAGGTGTGTGCGTATTGTCTCCTACCAGACGGAGTTGATGATGGGTGCGGGCCCTTTGCGCCCCTTGCCGAACGCGCGCTACGCGGGCCCGGCTTCCTGCATCAGCCGGACAAATGCAGCAAAGAGATAGGTTGCATCGTGTGGGCCTGGCCCCGCCTCCGGGTGGTATTGCACGCTGAACACCGGCATGCTGCGGTGGCGCAACCCTTCGACGGTCTGGTCGTTCAAGTTGATATGGGTTACTTCCACCTCTGCCGGCAGCGTGTCCGGGTCTACCGCAAAGCCATGATTCTGCGAGGTAATCTCCACGTGGCCCGTGGGCAGGTAGCGCACCGGATGGTTAATACCGTGGTGCCCAAAGGGCAGTTTGTACGTACACCCCCCAAGCGCCAGACCCATTAACTGGTGCCCCAGACAGATACCAAAGACCGGTACCCGTTGCATCAAGTGTTGCAGGGTATCTATCGCATAGCTGGCCGCGGCCGGGTCGCCGGGCCCATTCGAATAGAAAATACCGTCCGGGTGCAGATCGAGCGCCACTTCTGCGGGTGTTGTCGCCGGCACCACCGTAACCCGACAGCCATGGTCTACCAGCCGGCGCAGAATGGTGCGTTTCAAGCCGAAATCGTAGGCCACCACATGCCAGGGGCGCTCTGCGGAGGGAAACTCCGGCGCGTCGCCCGGCGCGTTCCATTGGTTCGCCTGAACCATCCAGGGATCGCTGCCGACGCTCCATTCGTAGGGTTGCTTGCAGGTAACCACGTGCGTGAGATCCTGCCCCTCCATCATAGGCGACGCGCACGTCTTATCGCGCAGATAGGCTATCGAATCGGTTTCTGTCGAAATAATGCCGCGCATCGCGCCCGCCGAACGGATATGCCGTGTAAGCGCACGGGTATCTACGTCGGTAATAGCGACAATGTTATGTTCGCGCAATAGTTGACTGATGCTCCCCCGCGCCCGCCACGAGCTATAGCATTCACTGCTATGGGATCGCACAATAAACCCCGCTACCTGGGGCCGCTCCGACTCAAAGTCAAAGTCGTTCATACCGGTATTTCCAATATGCGGCGCGGTCATGACGACATGTTGCCCGCAGTAGGATGGGTCGGAGAGGATTTCGTGGTAGCCGGTCATACCGGTATTAAACACGACCTCGCCAACCTGTTCGCCGGCCGCCCCAAACGAGCGCCCCCGAAAGACGCGCCCATCTTCCAGCACCAGAATTGCGTCCAATCAATACTCCTTCACAAGCCGCGCTTGCTGGCTCCAATTATTTCCAAACCAGGTCATGCTATCTATCATCACCCATGATAGCATAGAAAATGGGCGGGCGAGTGGTGGTATAATTTGCCAGAACTGGTTGGCTGCTATCACGAGTGGGGGATTATGCATATTCTTCAGATATACAAAGATTACGCCCCGGTGCTTGGGGGGATTGAGAACCACATCAAAGCCCTGGCGGAGGGTCTGGCGGCGCGTGGCCACCGCGTCACGGTGCTGGTAACCAACACGGCCCCCCAGGACGCCATTGTCCACCACGGTTCGCTCACCATCATCAAAGCCGCCCGTATGCTGCACACGGCCTCTACCCCGCTGAGCCTGGCTATGATGCAGCACGCCCGCCGCCTCCCCGACGTAGATGTCGTCAATCTACACTTTCCCTACCCGCCCGGCGACCTGACCGCGCTGCTTGTGCCGCGGCGTCCGCCCCTGGTCGTTACCTACCATAGCGACATCATCCGCCAGCAGCACATCCTGAAGGGCTATGCCCCCTTGCTGCGCCATACGCTGGCGCGGGCGGCCCGTATCCTGCCCACCAGCGCCAACTATATCGCCAGTTCGCCCTGGCTCCGCCCGCATGCTTCCCGCTGTACCGTCTCGCCGCTCAGCGTGGATCTGACACGCTTTGATGCCCCCGACCCGGCCGCCATAGCGGCCATCCGCGCCCGCTATGGGCAACCACTCGTGCTCTTTGTCGGGCGATTGCGCTATTACAAAGGCTTGCATTTCCTGCTCCAGGCACTCACCCATCTGCGCGTACCAGCGCAGGTGTTGCTGGTAGGCACCGGCCCGGAGGAGGCGCGGCTACGAGCCCTGGCTAGAACGCTAGACGTCGCGCCGCGGGTACACTTTCTGGGGGAGGTATCGGACGCAGAATTACCGGCCCTCTATGCGGCGGCCACGGTCTTTGTCCTGCCCTCCCACCTGCGCTCCGAAGCCTTTGGCATTGTGCAGTTGGAAGCACAAGCCGCCGCGCTGCCAACCGTCTGCACCGAACTGGGAACCGGCACCAGCGCCATTACCCGACACGGCCGCACCGGCTTTGTCGTGCCCCCCGCCGACCCGCCGGCTCTGGCGCGGGCCCTGGATGTGCTGCTGGCCAACCCCACGATGGCCCGGCATATGGGAGCGACCGGGCGAGCCTGTGTTGAAGAGGAGGGCAGCCACCCGCGCATGGTCGAGCGCGTCGAGCGGGTCTATGCCGAGGTGGGCGGGGGGGCGGGGTAAGGACGCTTACCAGCGCGGCGGGTCTTCACACACTACCGCCCCCAACGCGGCCGGGTCTACTTCATCGGGCCACACCGTCTCGCTATTGTACGATGCGCCGCGAAAGTCGGCCCCCCGCACATCGGCCCCCCGCAGCGTACAATAGC
>DAOTUK010000061.1:0-2306 GCA_034437375.1 Chloroflexaceae bacterium
GCGACCCGCGCGGCGGCGGCGCAGGGCTTGTTGCAGGAGCGCGCCGCGGCTATTCAGGATGCACGGCTGCGCCAGTCGTTTCTCGAAAATGTGCCGGCCCACCGCGTATGGCCCATGCGGCCCGATTGCGCTCCTGCCACCTGCGAAGATGTGGTATGATACAAGCATATGAACCTGCTCTATACCGCTACCGCCTATCCCCCCTCAACAGGTGGCGCACAGCTCCACCTGCACCTGCTTGCCCAACATATGCAACGCAGACAGCACCATATCCAGGTCGTTTCCCAATGGAACACCACCCGGAGCGACTGGTTGCTTGGCACCACCATACGCGCCCCCGCCGCCGACCACGCATATCAGATTGACGGCGTATCGGTGCAGCAGGTTGGATTATCGGTCTGGGAGAAGGCCTGTCTGGCTCCCTACCTACCGCTCTACTACCCGGCTATGCATGTCGCGCTGCCCCCTATCGCCGCATGTCTCGAACGCCACCTCTACCCCCACGCCCAACACGCAGACCTGATACACAATATCCGCATTGGGCGCGAAGGATTCAGCTACGCCGCATACCAGGCCGCCCGCAAGCGCGATATTCCCTTTGCGCTAACACCTGTTCACCACCCGCGGTGGGTCGGGTGGCGCTACCAGGCCTACAACCGCCTCTACACCCTGGCCGATCTCGTGTTTACGCTCACCGAAACCGAGAAGCACACTATGATACAACTGGGAGTGCGCGAGGAACGTATCGCAGTTATTGGGCACGGCCCGATACTGGCCGAGCAAGCCGACCCGCAAGCCTTCCGCCAACAACACCAGATTGCGGGCCCCATGGTGCTATTCCTGGGCCAACACTACCCCTACAAAGGCTACCAGCACCTCTTGCAAGCGGCCCCCCTGGTCTGGAACACTGCTCCCGAAGCCCATTTTGTCTTTATTGGCCCGCCGGTGGGACAATCAGAGCACCACTTTGCATCCTACGCAGACCCGCGCATTCATCACCTGGGCCGGGTAGGTCTACAGGACAAAACCAACGCCCTGGCCGCCTGTACCCTGCTGTGCGTCCCTTCCACGCAAGAAAGTTTTGGCGGCGTGTATACCGAAGCATGGAGCTTTCGCAAGCCGGTCATTGGATGCCCCATACCGGCTGTTTCAGAGGTTATCCATAACGGCGTTGACGGCTTCCTGGTGGAACAACAAGCCCCCCAGATTGCCGAGCGCATCCGCGAAATGCTACTCCATCCAGCGCAGGCCCAGGCTATGGGCCAGGCCGGATACCAGAAAGTTGCCCGTACCTATACCTGGGAGCACATCGCCCAACGCACAGAGCAAGCCTATACCAGGGTGATAGGGTAGCGCTACCAGATAATGAGCCGGTATTAGTCACGAGAGACAGAGATGCAATAGTATGGAACGAGCAAACATTCTTGGCGTGGGGGTAAGCGCCATCAATATGCAGCAGGCGCTTGATACGATGGATAGCTGGATCGCCCACCGCCAGCAACATTATGTCTGTGTAACCAACGTTCACGTGGTTATGGAGTGCCAGCGCGACGAGCGGCTACGCCGTATCCACAACGCGGCGGGGATGGTAACACCCGACGGTATGCCCCTGGTCTGGCTCTTGCGCTGGTATGGCCACCAGCACGCCGGGCGCGTCTACGGCCCCGATGTGCTGCTGGCCGCGTGTGCGCACTCGCTGGCGCACGGCTACCGCCACTACTTCTATGGAGGCGCGCCCGGCGTAGCCGATACGCTGGCACAGCGATTGCAGCAACGCTTTGATGGGTTGCAGATAGCCGGTACCTACTCCCCGCCCTTCCGCCCGCTCACAAGCGCGGAAGATGCCCAGGTCGTCCAGATGATCAACGCCGCCGCCCCCGACATGGTGTGGGTCGGGTTGGGCGCTCCGCGCCAGGAGCATTGGATAGCCACGCACGCAGGCCGCCTGAACGCCCCGGTATTGCTTGGGGTCGGGGCCGCCTTCGATTTCCATGCCGGCGCCAAACGACAGGCCCCCACCTGGATGCAACGCAACGGTCTGGAATGGCTCTTTCGGCTTGGCACCGAACCGCGCCGCCTCTGGAAACGCTACATCGTGAACAATCCACTCTTTGTGCTGCTGGTGGCCCAACAACTGGCCGGTATACGGACGTATGATCTCAACGCGAGCCTGGGGTAAAGGAGCATCGCTATGGACTATCACCCATCCTGGGACGCCTACCCGCCGCCTGCCAATCTGCCCCCCGTCGTTATCAACAACCCCGCCATGCCGCTCGTGAGCATCGTTACACCGTCGTATAACCAGG
>DAOTUK010000062.1:0-2647 GCA_034437375.1 Chloroflexaceae bacterium
CCTGTACCTGGGTGCCGATAGCGCCGGGTAGGTAGGTATCGTCGGAATTGAGCCAGCCAAAAATGTCGCCCCGACAACGGCTCCACCCCTTGTTCACCGCGTCGGCCTGGCCGCGGTCGGGCTCGCTCAGCCAGTGGAAGCGTGGGTCGGCTTCATACTCGCGCACAATCGCCAGCGTTTCGTCTGTGCTACCGCCATCTATCAACCAGTATTCAATATTGGGGTAATCTTGCGAGAGGACGCTTGCTATCGTCTCGCGCACGTAGGGCCCCTGGTTATACGACGGTGTAACGATGCTCACGAGCGGCATGGCGGGGTTGTTGATAACGACGGGGGGCAGATTGGCAGGCGGCGGGTAGGCGTCCCAGGATGGGTGATAGTCCATAGAAAAGCTCCTTCTTTCGCCACAAATCATACCATCACTGAATATTATACACGAGAAACGGTGAGTGTTCACAAGTACGGGGCCGCTGCCTCACGGCGACGTTGCAATCGCCCTGGTGAATACCCACGAGCAACAAGAGGTTGCAAGCGCCTGTGGTATAATACTGGGGGAAGGGAAGGATAGGAAGCCATGCATATCCTGCAAGTTAGCCGACAATTTTACCCCGCCACCGGTGGTATAGAGAGTGTGACAATGGGCCTGAGCCGGGCGCTGGCTCGGCGCGGCCATCGCTGCGACATTGTAACCCTGCGCGAGATGTACGCCACCAACGATTACGCCCCCCCCACAGGCCAGGTAGCCGGTCTGCCCATTTACCGTCTGCCCCACCTGGGGAGCCGGCGCTACCCTATCGCCCCGGCCGTTGCCAATTTTCTGGCCCCCTTCGACGTGTTGCATGTGCATGCCATTGATTTCTTTGTTGACTTTCTGGGGGTACTGCGGGCTGTCCACCGCAAGCCGCTAGTCGTCAATACTCACGGTGGCATCTTTCATACCCGCTGGATGCTGCCGCTCAAGAAAGCATGGTTTCGCACGCTAACGGCGCTTTCGCTCCGGCGCACCGACGCGGTTATTTGCGATAGTCAGCACGACTACGCGCTGTTTCGTTCCATTCTTCCCGCCCATCTGCTCCATATCATCCCAAATGGCGTTGATGTGCAGGCCTTTGCCGGGGGAGAAAAGCGCGTCGAGCCAGGATTGTTGCTTGGTATCGGGCGTATCTTTGAAAACAAGGGTATTGATCGCATCATCAAACTGTTACCGCATCTGGCCGCCGAGGTGCCCTATGTGCATCTGGTATGGATTGGCAGCGACCAGCACGTCCGTATTCCTGCGTTGCTGGCTCTGGCCGAACAGCTTGGCGTGCGCCAGCGAGTTACGTTTACCGGGTTGGTCACCCAGGAGGAGATGGTAGACTGGTTGGCAAAAGCTCATTGCTTTGTATCGGCGTCGGCTTATGAAGCCTTTGGTGTTTCCACGATTGAAGCGATGAGTAGCGGCACGGTGCCGGTGGTAACGCCCGTGGGGGTTCACCCCGACGTGATACGCGATGGCGAGAATGGCTTTCTCTTGACCTTTGACGACACCCAGGCGTCCGATTGCCTGAAGCACGTGCTTGCGCTGGATGGCCAGAACCTGGAAACGATGGGCCGCCGCGCACGCGAGGCCGCGGCTCGCTATGCCTGGGATACGGTGGTCGCAGATTACCTTGCTATTTACCAGCAGGTTATAGCGCGACAGAACAGGTAACCGTATGCAAAAACAACCGATCCTGAGCCAGATAGATTCGGTCGAAGTCCTGGGAGTGCGTATTCATACCTGTTCGGTGCGGCAGTTGCTCTCGCTGGTCGGGCAGGCTATCCTCCGACGCGAGCGGTTGGTGTTGACGTATGCCAATGTCTACGCGCTCAATCTGGCCTATGAGCAGGCGTGGTTCCGCGATTTTCTAAACCAGAGCGACATAACGTTTTGTGATGGGTTTGGCGTGAAGTGGGGCGCGTCCCTGCTTGGGCACACCATCCCCCACCGCTACGCCCCCCCCGACTGGCTCGACCATCTGGCCGCGATGTCCGAGCGCCATGGTTATAGTGTCGCCCTGCTTGGCGCGCGCGAGGGGGTGGCAGAGCAGTGTGCGGATGTGTGGCAACGGCGTTTCCCTGCGCTCCGTATTGTTGATACCTACCACGGCTATTTTGATAAGACGCCCGGTAGCGCAGAGAATGAGGCCGTGATAGCGCGGCTGAATGCGGCCCAGCCAGACATCCTGATTGTCGGTTTTGGGATGCCGTTGCAAGAGCAATGGTTGCGTGAGAACGGGCCGCGCTTGCATGCGCGGGTTGTGTTGCCGGTGGGAGCCGCCTTTGATTACCTGACCGGCACAGTGCGGCGCGGCCCGCGGTGGATGACCGACCACGGCCTGGAATGGTTGGCGCGGCTTGTCATTGAACCCCGTCGGTTGTGGCGGCGCTATGTGGTGGGCAATCCGCTGTTTGTGTGGCGTGTGTTGCGGCAGCGGGTAGGGCAACGATAGCTTGTGGGGCTGGTAGCTGCGTTCGTGTACCGCTAGACCGGCTGGCAATCGGGCCGCATGGGCCATACGCGGTGGGCCGGCACATTTTCGAGAAACGACTGGCGCAGCCGTGCATCCTGAATAGCCGCGGCGCGCTCCTGCAACAAGCCCTGCGCCGCCGCCGCGCGGGTCGC
>DAOTUK010000063.1:0-34290 GCA_034437375.1 Chloroflexaceae bacterium
ACCCACCATGCAACCCAAATCAATAGGACATCACACACGGCACACGCTGGCCGTATGCAGTGCCTTCATACTCGTGGCCCTGGCCCTGGTCACCCTGCTCACGCTCATTCAGGGGATGCAGGACGACGCACGCCGCGTAGATGGCCTCATTGCGCTGTGCCCCCCGTCCCACCTGCAACCCTGCTTGAACCATACCTTCAATCTCTACCAACAAGGCTACGCCACGCAGATTATCATTCTTAGCCACGACCCCCAGAGTGTACGTCACTTTTTCGAAGCGCAACACATGCCCGCCAGCACCCTGCACATTGACCGACGCCACAGGAACCGCCAGCAAAGCCTTGAACACGCCACCACA
This sequence comes from Chloroflexaceae bacterium, assembly GCA_034437375.1. Lineage (GTDB taxonomy): Bacteria > Chloroflexota > Chloroflexia > Chloroflexales > Chloroflexaceae > JAAUSY01. Next base: position 359 of record DAOTUK010000063.1, read on the forward strand.
CTGGCCTACCAGCACGGCATCCAGAGCGTGCTCCTGGTGGGCAGGCCTGAGTTGATGCTGGCTGGCTTGAAGATAACCCGCGATCTGGGGCTCCAATCCTACGGCGCACCCATCCGCAGCGCCTCCCCCTCTGCCGGCACCATCCTGCATGCCACCTTCGACTACTGGGGCTATGTGCTCTTTACCAGCGGCCGCTCCGAGCGGCCCCGCCCGACTCCCTAGCGGGCCGCTTTTCGCGCAACCAGCAGATAGACGGCCGCCGCCACGGCCCCACCCGTAAGCGTACTGAGCAAGTTTACCAGATCGTTGTTAAACCAGGGGAACCCGCGGACAAACATATGGGGGGTGCCATCTTTGCCTACCGGCCGCTCGGTTTCGCGCCCGTCGGGGTAGCGGTAGGTTGCCTGTACCGTCGCGGCCATCCAGCTATCGGAGAGCGACCCGGCCAGACCACCCAACAACCCGGCCGGCACCATCCATACCAGCGATCCGCCATCGTCAACCGCCGGTCTGCGCGACCGCTCGAGCGCCAGAAAGCCGGCCATCGTCACGCCCATCAAGAGGCCCCCCGCGGCCGAGGCGCTGGTACCGGCTACCGTCACAGCGCCAGAGGTGCCGCGCTCCACCGGTTGCAGCGTGGTGATCAGGCGCGGCTCTTCCGAACTCAGCACGCCAAGCTCGGTCGCCCAGGTATCAGCCGTCACGGTGGCCATCACCCCCAGGAAGATAGCCCGCAGCAGGGGCGGCTGGCGCAAGAGCGCATAGGACAGCGCCAGCAGTGACCCCAGGCCGCCGTTGGCCAGCGTTTGCCCCAGATCGCGCCGCGCTCCCTTGGCAAACTTGCCCCCCGTGCGCTGCTCTTTCACATGCTCTTTGTAATGGGACAGGGCGCTGCTGCTTACAAAGAAGGATATGAGCGTCATACCCCATGTCCAACCCCCAAAGCCAAGCGTGGATGTACCCGTTAATACCGCGCCAAGCCACCCGCTTTCTGAGAGCGAGCCACGTTTATAGGCCAGGCCGCCCACCGCCGCGCTGAGCGCCAACCCCATCCCGATACGCGGTAGATCGAACAGCGGTGGCTTTGTGGAAGGTACAACGCTCAAGGGGGTATTGAGCACCAGGAGCGGAGACAGCAACGGGAGCATCTCCGGCCCATTCCCCCCCACAGGCCCGACCGAGGCGGCGCCCCCACCCGGCCCTGGTTGCATAGGCACGGGGGGCACCCCCGGCACCGGCACCCCGACCAGACCCATAACCGGACGTAGTATCGTAGACCATATCCGCTTTCTCGCCACAACGCGCTGTACGCTCTCCATACCCTCTCCTTACAAACAAAGATACAACTTACTCGTGCATACGACAACGGGGGCCCCGACCTTGTGTCGGCACCCCCGTGATTATACCAGATAGTTGCGTTTGCCAGAGCAAAAAGCCCTTACGCAGGGCGATTGCAAGGTCGCCGTACCGACGACAGAATCAGGCTTTTCTGCATGCGCAGACGTTGGGTTGCGCCTTCGGCGCGAGATACGGGGGTGTGGCGCGGCTTCGCCGCGCCACACCCCCAAAAAGTAGGTTTGCGGGGCCTGGCCCCGCACCCTCCCCAGGTATGCTCGTTGACGTACGACGTTGCAATCGCCGTGCCTTACGCCAGCAGCGCTTGTGGCGATAATAAACAGAGCTGTGGTATTGGACACACGTTCGGCGTGGATGGGTGTTCAAACCGATGCGATAATTCTTGAAATGCCTGGTCAATCTCGTTGGCGATCATATCTTCAACCATTCGACGCGGCAAAAAATGAGACATGGGCCCGAGTAACGCGGCCAACTCGAGCGACATCGCCACGCGCAGGTAGACCCCTTCTACATCCGGGTCAATAATCCAGCGTATTTCTGCTGTTCGCTGGCGTGGCATAAAGAAGCGTACTTCGTTGCTTCCCACCCGCGCCAACATACCATCAAAGCGATGGGTACCGAGCAGATTGCCAAGCGAAAGATAAAAGACCAACCGCGCACCATCTTCATGATGATCAAATAACTCTGCTTTGCGCATTCGTGGTAACACCCGTATCAACGATTCGGCATCAAACAATAGCGTCGCCACAGCTTCCGGTGTGGCCGACTTGATAAAGTTGCGGCGGTCTACATATACCATGTGATACCTTCCCCTCAAGATTGTGAAGAAACCGACAAACACCTGTTCCCAATCAGGATTCCTTGCCGATTTGAACAGTTTTAGTATATAAAACCGACAAATTTTTGTCAAGGGTAGCGTGCAAAATGGCCAGAGCCTACGGCCATCATGAAATCTTATGTCTATATGTGTTGACTCTTTTTTATACATGTGGTATATATTCGTTATTCCTATAGGGTATTGATAACACCCAAAAAGCGGGGGGTGGTATCGTTTCGGCATACCACGATTTCCACAAGGGCCCCCACGAGCAGGGAGGGTACCCCCTGGCAGACCGTACCATACGTAAACGGTGCATTGTTGCACCAGAAGAGCGAATAAGCGACTATTCAAGGAGGAAAAGTTATGTTGTACGTGAGCCCAAATCAGCCTGAAAGCAAGGTTACATTCAAATCGCGCTACGAGAACTACATCAACGGAGCCTTTGTCCCGCCGGTCAGCGGCCGCTACTTTGACAACCCAAGCCCCGTCACCGGCCGTTCGTTTTGCGAAGTGGCCCGATCTGATGCAGCGGATATTGAAAAAGCGCTAGACGCGGCCCACGCGGCCAGCGAGGCGTGGGGCAAAACCTCTCCCGCCGAACGGAGCGCCATACTCAACAAGATTGCCGACCGGATGGAAGCCAACCTGGAGATGCTGGCCGTAGCCGAAACGTGGGACAACGGTAAACCTATCCGCGAGACGATGGTAGCCGACTTGCCGCTGGCCATTGACCATTTCCGCTATTTTGCGGGGGCCATTCGGAGCCAGGAAGGCACCATCGCTACCATTGACGATAACACTATCGCCTACCACTTTCACGAGCCTCTGGGGGTGGTTGGACAAATCATTCCCTGGAATTTCCCTATCCTGATGGCCGCCTGGAAACTGGCGCCGGCCCTGGCCGCCGGTAACTGTGTAGTGATCAAACCGGCCGAACAAACCCCCGTTGGTATCCTGCTGGTTATGGAACTGGTCGGCGACTTGCTGCCGCCCGGTGTCGTCAATGTGGTGAATGGCTTTGGGATAGAGGCCGGCAAACCGCTGGCCAGTAGCAACCGTATTGCCAAAGTGGCCTTTACCGGCGAAACGACCACCGGCCGATTGATTATGCAATACGCCTCTGAAAACCTTATCCCCGTGACGCTGGAACTGGGCGGCAAATCGCCCAACATCTTTTTTGCCGATACCTTTGCGCAAAACGATAGCTTTATGGAAAAGACGCTGGAGGGCTTTACCATGTTTGCGCTCAACCAGGGCGAGGTTTGTACCTGTCCCTCGCGGGCGCTCATCCAAAAATCCTTCTATGACGATTTTATGCAACGCGCTATTGAACGCACAAAGGCAGTCAAGCAGGGGCACCCGCTGGATACTGAAACTATGATCGGGGCGCAAGCATCCAATGACCAGTTAGAAAAGATTTTATCCTATATTGAGATTGGCAAACAGGAGCAGGCCAGGGTTTTGATTGGGGGCGAGCGGGTCAACCTTGGCGGCGAGCTTGCCGAGGGGTACTATGTGGCCCCGACCATCTTTGAGGGGCACAACCGTATGCGCATCTTCCAGGAAGAAATTTTTGGCCCTGTGCTCTCGGTTACGTCCTTTGACGATTTTGATGACGCGCTCCACATTGCTAACGAGACGCTGTATGGTCTGGGGGCGGGGGTATGGACGCGCGACATGAACACCGCCTATCGCCTGGGGCGCGGCATTAAAGCCGGGCGTGTCTGGACAAATTGCTACCATCTCTACCCGGCCCACGCCGCTTTCGGGGGCTACAAACAATCGGGTATCGGGCGCGAAACCCACCAGATCATGCTCAACCATTACCAGCATACCAAGAATGTCCTGGTGAGTTACGACCCCAACCCGATGGGTTTCTTCTAGAGCGAACCGGATATTGCGAGCGGGGAGGGGCGGCCCATGGCCGGACCCCTCCCCACCCAGATTAAAAAACACCAGCACTTAAACGAAAGGGGGTACCATTGTGGATGTACGCCGCGTTGATAGGACGGAGGCCGCGGCAACGCTGATTGCCCAACTCAAAACGATACATGGCGATTTACTGTTTCACCAATCCGGTGGCTGTTGCGATGGGAGCTCGCCCATGTGCTACCCTATCAACGAATTTAAAATTGGCCAACGCGATGTTTTTCTGGGCAAGATTGAAGGATGCCCGTTTTATATGAGCGAGGCACAGTTTACCTACTGGCAAGGCACCCACCTGACCCTGGATGTGGTCAAAGGCCGCGGCAGCGGCTTTTCGGTTGAGGCTCCAGAGGGCGTCCGCTTCTTGATCCGTTCCAGAGTATTTACCGATGAAGAATGGGCCGCTCTGGAAGCGATGGGCCCGCCCCCCCAGGGAGCGCAACCGTGAACACCTCCCCCCCCCCCCGATTGGACAGCCTGATCGGGGGGTGTTATTCTAAAAGCAACCGAAGCGCCATTGCCCCCGTTCAAGTGGCTATTGCAATGGGCGATCTTTCGTGTTACAATGAAGCAAAGTCGTGCTTTTGTGTTTTGAGAGTTGAAAAAGTGTCTGCTACCAAAATGTTTGCTTGTTTTGTGTGTAGCCATAGTAAGAGATTGTTCCCTTTTACCAGAATTCCCTTTCCCTGCATTGATTTTTCCTACCTTCACTGTGTCCTCAAGAGAAATGAAAGATTTGAAACCGGGTAGCAGGAGTAGCCAACAATGGCGACAACGAATCTAGATGCCGTCTACGATCAGGCACAGCGATTTCTTGAAGAAAATGATGCTGAGCGTGCCATTGCGGTCGTGCAACATATTCTTGACCATTTCCCCGATAATCTTGAAGCGCACCGTCTTTTGGGCGAGTCGTATCTGGTCAACCGCCGCTTTGAGCAAGCCGAAGAAGCCTTCCGTCATGTGCTCAAGGTTGACCCAGAAAACATCCCCGCCCATGTCGGCCTGGGTATTACCTACGAACGGCAGGGCAAGCTCGATAGGGCCGTCAACGAGTTTGAACAGGCGCTTGAGATTAAGCCCGATATGACCGAACTGCGAACGCAACTACTGCGTTTGTATATGGATGCCTGGGGGAGCGAGCATGCCCAGTTGCGTCTGAGCCGTCCGGGCCTGGCGCGACTCTATGCCAAAGGGCACATGCTCACGCAAGCCATTCAAGAATTCCGTAGTGTGGTATCCGATCAACCAGAACGCTTTGATGCGCGGGTCGGTCTGGCCGAAGCGCTCTGGCGCGATGGCCAGGAAGAGATGTCCATGTCCGTTTGTGAGGAGATTCTGGCCGAACGTCACGATGTTCTCAAGGCCAATTTGCTGCTTGGCTATATCAAACTGTCCGCCGGCGATCCGGAAGGCGAACGCTACTGGACGATGGCGCAGCACATTGACCCCTCCCAATCGGTCGCCCAGGTCATGTTTGGAACCTTGCCGGAGGTAGCACACCCGCCGACCGAATTACCGGTATGGGATGAACACATCTGGCAACAGAAGCGTGAACAGGAAGAAGCGGAAAAACGCGCCACCGCCACCGCCCGCAAAGAACGCGAAAAGCAAGAACAGCGTGTCCAGAAGGATATACCGGCCCAGGCCCGCAAGCAACCGGTGGTTTCGCCCGTACCGGTGGGCGAATCCAGTGGCGGAGGCGGGGTAAGCGATGACGACTTTCTGGCCAGTTTGCTTGGCGTGCAGGCCTTTGCGGCCCCAACCAAAGGTGGCACCGATGGGATAGACGGCAAAACGACTCTGCCAGAAGAACCCTTCTCATTTGATGAGTTTGAAGGGCTTGGCGACATTGACCCCTTCCGCGTTGATTCAATTGAGAGCGCATCGCCAACGACGACAGAGGATGTTACGCCTCCACCGCCGCAAGAGGTGTTGCCACCGGTGCCCGAAGCGCCACCGGTGCCTGAAGCGCCCCCCGACGCACCACTCGACACCCCGCCTGCTGAGCAACCCGCCGAATCGTCCTATGATGATGACATAGAGGTGTCGCCACTCTCCTGGACCGACCTGGGGTTGAGCCCGGAAGAAATCGCTGCTATGGATCAAATGCAGCAAGGTGAGGAGCAAACCCCGTCCCCTTCCCAGGAACCGGAACCACCACAAGACCCGATGGGAAAAGCGCCTGAAGCATCCTTGCGTGATAGTGATACGGGCCTGGATACTACGACCCAGACTGATGACATGCCAGACCTGGACACCGCAACCCAGACTGACGATGACATGCCAGACCTGGAGCCTTTCGATTGGGCTGAGGGGTTGGACATGGAACCAACCGAGCAAGAGCAATCCCCCATTCCACCAGCCGAAACATCGGCGGAGAGCCCCGACCTGCAACCCTTTGGGATGCCAGACATTCCATCGGCGGAGATGCCAGCGGAGAGCCCCGACCTGCAACCCTTTGGGATGCCCGATATGCCCTCATTTGAGGAGCCCCCTACTGGGCAAAGAGAGGAGGATATATCCAGGCCTCATGCGTCGGATGACCCTTTTGCTGATATGGGGGATATGCAACCCTTTGATTGGGACTCCGATACCGAAGGCACCCCCTCAGCCGATGTGGAAGCATCCTTCGAAGACGAAAGCGGATTTCCAGACTCGCTCCAACCCTTCATGCTCGATGATCTCGATCTCAGCGCTGAACCAGACCTTGATGCTTCCTCGCTTCCCCCTGCGCTCCAACCATTCTCACTAGAGTCAGCCGCGCCCCCCACCATGCCTCCTATGCCAACGCCCCCAGAACGCACGCCGGCCCCCTCGCAATCTCAGGAACCAGACCACGATGAGGGTATCTCTCCCGACGCCGGGGCATACAGTTGGCAAACGCCATCATCCAAAAAAATGACCGACTTCCTGCGCGAAACAGATGCTATCAGTACATCAGATCAACCCTCTATCTTTAATAAACTCAAGCATAAACGCCAGGAAATACCCGACGATGAACCAGAGCCCCTGCCCGAAGTTGCCCTTGATGACGAAGACATGATGTTCTTCTCCGATGATGATGTCTCACTTCGGGTTGATGACGATGACGATATGGTCGAAACAGAAGGCATGCTAGAGGGAATTGGCGATACTGAACCCGTCGAACCCGTACCAGAAGTCGCCGCGGACAGCGACGCCGAACCCGAAATTACGCCCCTCGCGCTGGCCGAACTGGGCTTGAGCGATGACGAAACTGCCGAACTGAACGCCGCTGGCGGTGCCGAACCCACCCCCGCCGAACCCACCGCCGAACCCGAACCGGTCGCGGACAGCGACGCCGAACCCGAAATTACGCCCCTCTCGCTGGCCGACCTGGGCTTGAGCGATGAGGAAGTCGCCGAACTGAACGCCGCCGAACCCGAACCGGTCGCGGACAGCGACGCCGAACCCGAAATTACGCCCCTCTCGCTGGCCGACCTGGGCTTGAGCGATGAGGAAATCGCCTCGCTCGAACAATCGAGCGAGGAGCCGGCGGTGCTGGATGACACAGCAGAAGCTATCACGAGTGATGAACCAGAGGTAACCCCGCTCTCCCTATCTGAGCTTGGCTTGAACGAAGACGAAATCGCCGCCATGAACGAGTCTGGTAGTGTTGAAGAGGCCCCCGCGACGCCGGAGTATGAAGAAGAAGATGATACCGGACTGACTCCCTTTTCCTTCGATGACCTTGGTCTGGGAGGCGACGACATAAGCATAACCGAAGAGCCACAATCAGCAGAGCCAGAGCCCCAACCAGAAGAAAGCGCCCCGGCCGCGTCGCCACATCCTGGGAAGGCCCCAGAAACCCAACTGCTTGATGATGTAGACATACAGCCCTTCTCGCTGGACGATCTCGGACTTGATGACGCAGCACCCTTTAACCTGGGTGATATTGACGACAGCCGCGACGACAAACTTGGGCTTACGGCTGAAGAACTGGCGGGTCTGGATGAATTTGGGGGAATGGGTGGTGGTTTTGGACTAGCTGATACTGGTGACGATGTGTCTGAAGAATCAATGCCAAATACCGGAGATCCTGCACTCGACCAGTTGATTGTTCTGGGCCAACGCCAGGGCTTTGTTGACCTTACGGACATTATCAATGTGGTTGAAGACCCGGTCGCAGAATCTGAACGTATCGAAGACATTGGCCGTGCGCTCTATCGCGCAGGTATCGAGATACGCGACGGGGACGAAATTATTGACATGGAAGAGGAGTACGACGAGTACGACGAGTATTACGATGAAGAATACGTAGATGCGAATGGGACAGGGGCTATGGAAGGCGAGACAGAAGTATCCCCGCTTTCGCTCGAAGAGCTTGGCTTGAGCGATGAAGAAATTAGCACCCTTGGGTTAGAAAGCGAAACATCCGCGCCCCCCTCCTCGCGTGAGACAACCATGCTGGACATGGATAATCTGGACGCCGCAACCATGGACATTCTCAACGAAGCCGTAGAAGAAGAACAACCAGTCGCAGACGCTACTCCCCAGGCAGAAGAAGAGGAGCCAGAAGTATCCCCACTCTCGCTTGAGGAGCTTGGGCTATCGGCTGACGAAATCGCCATGCTTGGTATCAACGGTGAAGCAACCGATACAGACGCGGCTCCAGTAGAAGCAGAGATGGACATAGGACCAGAAGAGCCGGAGGAGCCAGAGCCAGAGCCAGAGCCAGAGCCAGCAGCACCGGCGGCCGCGGCTGAACCTCCCACGCCAACCGAAGCCGAACCGGAGATAGCGCCGCTCTCGCTTGAGGAGCTTGGACTCTCGCCAGACGAGATCGCCATGCTTGGTCTGGAAGGCGGCGGCCAAACGAGCGAACCCGCCGAACCCGCCGCACCCGAACCGGAACCTGAACCCGCCGCACCCGAACCCGCCGCACCCGAACCCGCACCGGCCGCAGAAACAGAGACAGAGGACGAGCAAGAAATAGCGCCGCTCTCGCTCGAAGAACTTGGCCTTACCGCCGAAGAAATTGCTATGCTTGGACTGGACAGCAGCGGCACATCGAGCCCGCCCGCCCCCGCGCCGGAACCGGAACCCGCCCCCGCGCCGGAACCGGAACCCGCACCGGCCGCAGAAACTGGCGACGAGCAAGAAATAGCGCCCCTCTCGCTCGAAGAGTTGGGCCTCTCGCCCGAAGAAATCGCCATGCTTGGGCTAGGGGGCGGCAGCGCCAGCACCCCGGACATACCCACGCAACCCACCACAGCAGAAGAGCCACCGTCTGCCCCGGCCACCGAGCAACCCGCCGCCCCCAAAGCGCCAGAGAGTGACATACCCTCGCTCTCGATTGAAGAGTTGGGGTTGACGGAAGAAGAAATACAGCTTCTTGGGTTGGCCGCCAGCGAAGCCAGTAGCGCATCGAAATCGGGCCCACCGGACTCAGCGGCCGCCCCCGCCACCCCCAGACCCGCCCGGCCGCAACCAACCCCACCCCCCACCCCGCCAGAGAGAAGCGAGGTAGATGAATTTGACTTTGATGTCGCGGGTGAAGCCCCCACCGCTCCCATCAAACGGACCAAACCCCGCGAAGAACCCGAAGAAGAACAAAAGCCTATCTCGCCAGAAGATGCCGCCTTTGTGCCCGAAGCCTTAGAAGCCCTTGACGACATCTGGGATTTGCCCGATACTGTTTCGTCCGAAGTTCCGGCCCGCGCCACCATCGAACCCCGCCCCCAACCCATGCCGGAACGTCCCGCAACATCGTCCGAAAGCGCCGATCGAAACCGTACATCGCAGCGTGAACGGCGGGCCGCCTGGCGCAATGCTCCAAGCGGACGACCACGACCAGCATTTCGCAAAGAAACGCAGGAGAAGGAACCCGCACCAGCGGCGCAACCCGCGCCAGTAGCGCAAACAACCGCGCATGGCGAAGAAAAACCAGTCTTTCTCCCAACTGGCAACGACGACCTTGACGAACTCCTGCGCCAGTTGGACGATGACCCGGACAGCGAGGGACTCTATCTCGCCGTGGCCCACCTTGCTATGGAAACCGAGCATTACGATGTCGCTATCCACCACTACAAATACCTCGTCAAACAACAACAACTGCTCGAACCGATGTTAGAAGATGTTCTGGAAATGGTACAGAGTGTTGAAGATCAAGCAGTGCTTCCCCGCTTCCATCGTCTCATTGGCGATATATATATGAAGCTCAAACGCATTCCGGAAGCCATGGCCGCCTATAAGGGAAAGTTGTCGTAGTAGTTTTCTCTCTGGCCGCCTAGGGCCAGAATGAAAGGTCAATGTATGCGACGGATCGTTGAAGACCTGATCCGAGTGGATGGGGTTATTGGTAGCTTACTTGTTGGAAAAGATGGATTGGTTGTAGCCAGCACGCTCCTGGATGAGGAAGACGCCGAAATCCTGGGGGCTATGTCGGCTGCCGTGTTTGGTGAAATTGACAAAGCGACCAAGCGTATCGGCGTTGGTACGCTGGTAGATGCTATCATTGATGCAAAGGATGGGTCTATTCTCGTCTTAGAAGCAAAAGACCTTATCCTGGTAGTCATAACCCAACGCACAGTCAATCTTGGCCTGGTCAAGATGGAAATGCGGCGGGCCGCAAAACGCATTAGTGAGGCAGTACCGATTTAGTGCTTCGGTCAAGCATAGTGTGAGGGAGGAGTGGATAACCATGGAACGGTCGCTAATTATTCTCAAACCGGACGCCGTACAACGGGGATTGATCGGGCCCGTGCTCACGCGCTTAGAACAACGCGGGCTGAAGTTTGCTGGCCTGAAGATGATACACATTGATGAAGCCCTGGCCCGCAAGCATTACGCAGTCCATGAGGGAAAGCCCTTTTTCCCAAGTTTGTTGGAATACATCACCTCCGGGCCCGTCATCGTCGCGGTGGTGGTTGGCAACCAGGCCATCAAACTGGTGCGTAACACCGTTGGCGCGACCAACCCGGCCGATGCGGCTATGGGAACCATTCGGGGCGATTTTGCGCTTGAAATAGGCCGCAACCTTATTCACGCATCAGACTCGCCTGAAAATGGCGAACATGAGGTCGCGCTCTACTTTACCCCCGAAGAGTTGATGCTTGATTGGAACCGCAGCAGCGACGCCTGGATCTATGAATAAGCGGAATAAGCGCTGAGCGGGGCCCCGGCCCGGAAGGAACGGCACACCACAAAGCGGATACGTACCCGCGGGTTGCCGTGTGGCTGATGGTTCTGCGGGGGGGCATAGTATACCCAGGGCCACAACCAGGCATCGCATTGGCACCCGGCCGGCTCCCTATGGCTCCTGTGGGTACAGCTCCTTTCGCATATAGAGCCACGAACGGTGGCCAAATACCAGGCGGGTGAGCCACGAACGGCGCACCCGCACAGTGCGAAATCCTGCGCGGGTATACAAATGTTGGGCCCCTTCGTTGAGCTTGCTCACGTATAGCCCCAGATAGCGCTTGTGTTGAACTCTGGCGTGCGCTTCCGCATGCTCCACTAGCAGCGTCGCTACGCCATACCGCCGAAATCCCTTTACAACCGCCACATCGGTAATAAACCCCTCCTGGCGGCCTATCTGGTGGCTCAACAGGGACAGCGCAAAGATAGAGCGAGTTGCCCCCCACGTCCCCAGTATTTGTTGAAACGCCCGCCGCGTGGTGGCCGAAAAGTCATTCTCCATTTCCGCCGTCCGCAACATGGTCGTCCCAATAATCTGCCCCTCCCATTCGGCCACAAACATGCCCCGCAAAAACGTCGCCCCCTGGTGCCGCCAGGCCAACGCCAGCGCGGCCGCCCCGCGGGCCGCCCCCTTTGATCCAAAGGCCCCCCAGAACTTGTCGGCAAACGCCTCACAATGCAGATCAAGAATAGCGTTGATGTCATCTAACACAGCCGCACGAATACGGGGTCTGGGCCACAACCGAGCCTCTAGCGATAGCGGGGCCGATGGTGTAATCACAACCCTGGTGCATCTCTCTGGCTTTGCAATGGGGCCGCCATGGCTACGTATCAGATGGGGACGCTTGCTCCTCAACCAGCCGCCGATCAAGGCGCACAGAAATATCGCGGTACATATCGCCGCGCATCAGCGCCGAATGCAAGCGCCGTCGTAGCTCCATAATCCACAACGCTGCGGCCGCAAGCAACAGCACGAGCAGTACCATCAGCTTTTTCATAGATTCACCTCTTTCTTCGTTCGGGTCATTCAGTATTCTGCCGCTCTCTCCAGGCATGATACAACACAATACTACCCGTGACAGCCACATTTAGCGACTCAATATGCCCGCCCATCGGGAGCCGTACCAGCGCATCGCAACGTTGGCGCGTCAACCGCGCCATCCCCTCCCCCTCGGCCCCAAGCACCAGAGCCAACGGCGTTGGCAACGAAGCCTCATCAAATGGCCGCGCCCGTTCATCGTCCTCAACCCCAACCACCCACACCCCCTGGCGTTGCAACCATTGAATAGCCTGATTAACATTGCCCGTCGTCATATACAAATGCTCGGTGGCCCCGCTACTGGCATTCACCACCGCCGGCGTAATCGTCGCTGTGCGGCGGCCAGGCAACACAACCCCATGCACCCCGACCACCTCGGCCGTACGCAGCAACGTCCCCACATTTTGCGGGTCTTGAATATGGTCAAGGATCAGCAACAACGCCGCCTCATTGCGGCGGGCCGCCAGTTCCAGACAATCCGCTAAATCAACGTAGGGATAGTTGCCCACCTCCAACGCAACCCCCTGGTGGTTGACGCCGGGTAACTCGCGGTCAAGCATGCGCCGCTCAACCAGTTCAATAGGCAGACCATACTCCTCGGCCAGGCCGCGAATATGGCCAGGCGCCCCCCCCCCGCCCGCACCCTCCGGCTTGCCCTGCGCAATCCACAGCCGCTTGAGCGAGCGCCGCCGCGCCCGCAGCGTCTCGCGCACCGCATTTCGGCCATATAGCAGGTCGGACATACCAGGCCTTTATATGCCAAAGGCATCTTTCAAGCGGGAGAAGAAACCTTCATCACGCTCTTTTTCGGGTTCCTCACGGGCCAACGTTTGCGACAACTCCTGAAAGAGCTTGCGCTGCTGCTCGTTTAACTTCTTCGGTATCACCACGCGCGTCACAATAATCTGGTCGCCGCGCCCGCTCTGGCGTAGATAGGGCACCCCCCGACCGCGCAGACGGAACACCTGGCCCGTCTGTGTCCCCGGCGGTATCTTCAAACTCTCTTCCCCATCCACCGTCGGCACAGTCACCTCATCCCCAAGCGCCGCCTGGGCCACATTGATACGCAATTCGAGAATAATATCGCTTCCATCGCGCACAAAGAACGCATGCGGCGCAACTTCCAATGTCACATACAGATTACCGCGGGGCCCTCCCCGTGGGCCCGCCTCACCCTCGTTGCTCAGCCGTATCTGCGAATTGCCATCAACCCCCCCCGGCACGCGAATATCAATCTTGCGCGGTTGGGGTGTGCGTCCCTCCCCATGGCACGTACGACATGGAAAGGGAATAACTGAGCCCGTACCGTTGCAATATTCACACGTGGTCACAGTCACCATGTTGAAGAGGGGCGAACGCTGGCGCAACTCGCCGGTACCGTTACAGCGCGGGCAACGGCTCGCCTCGGTACCCGGCTCCACACCACTACCGGTACACGCCTGGCACTCTTCCAGACGCCGAAACTCTATTTCCTTTTGACACCCAAACACGGCTTCCTCAAACGTCAGGTGCAGATTGTAGCGCAAATCGGCTCCGCGCTGTGGCCCACCACGCTGGCGGCCACCCGCCCCCCCACCAAAGAAGGTATCAAAGATGGTACTGAACGGATCGCCCCCCGCAAAACCTTCGAAGGGGTCAAAGCCACCCACACCGCCCATACCGCCACCGCCCGGCATCGTGTGGCCAAAGCGGTCATAGATAGCCCGCTTTTGCTCGTTGGAGAGCACTTCGTAGGCTTCGTTGATTTCCTTAAACTTATCGGCGGCATCGTCAGACTTATTCACATCCGGGTGATACTGGCGGGCCAACCGTCGGAACGCCTTTTTAATCTCTTCGGGTGAGGCACTGCGTTGGACCCCCAATACCTCGTAATAATCACGTTTTGAACCTGTTGACATATCCTATCCTCATAGAACAACGCGAAACGCGAAACGATGGGCCGGGTTACGTACGTCGCTTTTCCGGTTCTTCGTCTGGCTTTTGCTGCGTGTCATCTTCTGCTTGCTGCGCATCCTCGGTCGCGTCGGCAGCATGGCCGGTATCGCCCCCAGAGGAAGCAGCATCATCGGACGTTGCGTCTGCCCCATTATTCGCCACATAGATCACTTTATGCACCTCTTGCAGCGCAGCCGAAAGCTCGGCCGTTTTATGTCGAATAAGCGCTGCATCTTCCTGGTCAAGCGCCGCACGCAAAGCGTGTATCTGCTCCTCTACCGCGTTACGCATTTCAAAATCCAGGCGCGTGCTGGCGTCGCGGAGCGCCTTTTCGGCAACATAGATAGCGCTGTCTCCAGCATTGTGGGCCGCTATCGCTTCGCGGCGCTGCTGGTCATCCTCGGCGTGCTGCTGTGCATCCTTAATCATACGCTCTATATCCTCTTTCGAAAGACCAGAGGAGGCCGTAATAACGATGCTCTGTTCGCGCCCGGTCGTCTTGTCGGTAGCCGATACATGCATAATACCATTGGCATCAATATCAAACACGACTTCTACCTGGGGCACCCCACGCGGCGCGGGGGGAATATTGGTCAACTCAAAGCGCCCAAGCGATTTATTGTGGCGCGATTCTGCTCGCTCGCCCTGGAGCACATGAATAGCAACGCTCGATTGATTGTCGGCCACCGTCGAAAACACCTGGCTCTTTTTAGTCGGTACCGTCGTATTGCGCTCTATCAACGGCGTCATCACCCCCCCCAGGGTTTCAACCCCCAGAGTCAACGGCGTAACATCCAGCAGCAACAGATCCTTGACCTCACCCGCCAGAATACCACCCTGGATAGCCGCCCCAATCGCTACAACCTCGTCGGGGTTGACACTCTTGCTTGGCTCGCGGCCAAAGAAGGAACGTACCGCCTCTTGCACAGCCGGCATGCGCGTCTGCCCCCCCACCAGAATAACTACGTCTATCTGGTCGGGAGTTAAACCCGCGTCCTCTAGCGCCTGCCGCACCGGCTCCATACTCCGCTCAACCAGATCGGCCGTGAGTTGTTCCAGTTTTGCGCGGCTCAATTGATAGTTCAAATGCTTGGGGCCGCTCACATCAGCGGTAATAAAGGGCAAGTTTATCTCGGTGCGCAACACCGAACTAAGCTCTATCTTGGCCTTTTCCGCGGCCTCTTTCAAGCGTTGCAACGCCATCCGGTCGCTGAGCAAATCCAGCTCGTGCTCTTGCATAAATGCTTCGGCCAGCCATTCAATAATGCGCTGATCGAAGTCGTCGCCGCCCAGGTGGGTATCACCATTCGTCGCCTTCACCTCGACAACGTTCTCGCTCAGATCGAGCAACGAAATATCAAACGTGCCGCCGCCCATATCGTACACCGCGATCACGTTGTCACTGCCCTTGCGGTCTATACCATAGGCCAGCGCACTGGCGGTCGGCTCGTTAATAATGCGCAACACTTCGAGCCCGGCAATACGCCCGGCATCCTTGGTCGCCTGGCGCTGGCTATCGTTAAAATAGGCCGGCACGGTAATCACCGCACTACTCACCGGCTCGCCCAGGTAGGCTTCGGCATCCGTTTTGAGCTTTTGCAAGACCATCGCCGAAATTTCGGGCGGCGCATATTCCCGCCCACCCATCAGCACGGTGACATCACCATTGGGGGCCGAGGCCAGGTGGTACGACACCATCGCCTTATCATCCTGTACCTGGGGATCGTTCAGTTTGCGCCCCATAAAGCGCTTGATAGATGAAATGGTGTTTTCCGCATTGGTGACAGCCTGTCGCCGGGCAACTTGCCCGACCATCCGTTCACCCGATTTATTGACGGCTACCACAGAGGGGGTCACGCGGGCCCCTTCAGCATTGGGCACGACAACCGCGTCGCCACCCTCCATCACCGCCACCACAGAGTTTGTGGTTCCAAGATCAATACCAATAACCTTTGACATTCCAGGATGTCTCCCGTCTGAAAACCTTTTCCTTACATCTGGCGACTACTTTGCCACCCGCACCATGGCCGGGCGCAACACCCGATCATGGATTTTATAGCCCTTCTGCAACTCTTCCGTGACCATATCAGATTGTCCATGGCTCTCGTCAAACGCAACCGCGTGGTGCAAGTTGGGATCAAATGGTTGCCCCACCGCCTCAATGGTCGTAACCCCTTCACTCTCAAGCAACGTACGCATTTTCTGGGCAATCATTTTTGTGCCTTCCCACCAGGGCGTACCCGCTATATCGGCTGGTACATTATCAACCGCCCGTTCAAAATCATCAAGGATAGGCAGTATTTTTAAGAGCAGTCCAGCGTTGGCATTGCGTTTCAAGTCATCGCGCTCTGTTTCCGTACGCCGCTTATAATTCTTAAAATCGGCCACCGAACGGAGCCACTGATTTTTCCATTCCAGGGCTTGCGCTTCCGCCTGCGCCAGGCGTTGCTGTAGATCGCCGCTGTCGGGAGGGGGTATCTCAACCGTTTCTGCTGTTGCTGGCGACTCTTCCACTATCTCCCCCTCAACAACCTCATGCGACGCAGCACCCGCGCCCGTTGTTGCAGCATCGTGCTCAGATGCCGGCGCTTCCGCCTGGGGGGTACCATTCGCCTGGGTATCGGTGGTATCCGGATTGCTCTGGGTTCGCTGATCGTTATCTACCACATGGATCTTGATGGTCTTGCCATCGGTATACGGTTCTTCACTCATCTGGGCCTTGTCCTCCTAACGTTCATCTCCTTCAAGCGTTCGTGTCTCGCCGCCATACAGCTCACCAACCAGATCACTCAGCACAAACGACACATACCGCACCGTAGAGATAGAGCGGGGATAATACATGCGCGTGGGCCCGATAACCCCCACCACCCCCGTTGCGGTACCATCTATGCCATACCGCGAGAGCACAATACTATATTCGCGCATATCCTCGTTGCCAATCTCTTCCCCGATAATGACATGCACGCCATCCCGCGAGAGAGCCTGGAGCAACAGGGAACCAATCGCTTTATTGCTGGTCAAAAGCTCTAGCGTCTGGCGCATACGCTCTATAGCGCGGTTGGGATTTTCTTTGACCAGGGCCGGAATAAATTCTGGTTGGCTGAGCATTTCAAGCAACCCATCACGGTGTATCTGTTCATTAAACTGGTCTTCGGCCTGGTGCATCATCTGGATAACCAGATTCAAAACCTGGTGTTCAAACGAGGTAAAGCCGGGCGGGTGTTGCTGATGATCCTGGGCTACTAGTTCCTCAATCCGGTCTACCCGCATATCGGCGCACCGTTCGCACATGTGCGCCGAGAGCGAGCGTAATTCTGGTTGCGGAGGCAGCGTGTCCAGGGTCAACATTTGCTGCATCACCGTACCATCGTGTAACACCAGCACCATCAGCGTCACCGTTTCATGAATGGCGATAAGCTCCAGGTGCTTAAAGCGCACCTTGTAGGCCCGCGGTGGGGTGACGACCGAAGCGTTCTGGGCTGTGCGGGCCATCACCGAGGCCGCAAGCTGTATCCACTCATCTATATCGCTCCGTACCTGGGTAAACTGGTGGCGAATGCGGCCCTGTTCCTCATCGGTGAGCGGCGCACTATCCATAAGATGCTCAACAAAGAACCGATAGCCACTATCGGTTGGGATACGCCCCCCCGACGTATAGGGTTGGGTGAGATAGCCCATCTCCTCCAACATCGCCAGTTCGTTGCGCACAGTGGCCGACGATACGGGCAATTCATACATGCGCACCAGCATATCGGAGGCCACCGGGGCCGCCTTGTCAATAAATTCTTGCACCACCAGTTTTAAGATACGCTCGCGTCGTTCGGTAAGAGTATTCCCCATAGCCCAACCTCATCTGGGTATTGCTAGTGGACAAGCTCCGGGTGTTCATCCAGGCGGTCTTCAAGAAAGGCAGCGATAGCCTCCTGGATGGGGGCTATGTCGGTCATGACCGCCCGAATACCGGCCTGTTGCAGATTCTGGTACATGCCCTGGCCCATACCCCGCGCCATCACAACCTGACAATCGCTAATACCGGCCAGTTGCTGGTTGTGGCGGTCGCCACCGTGGCCGTGGCTGTGGCCGTGGCTGTGGCCGTGGCCGTGACTGTGGCCGTGCTCGTGTTCGCCGCAATGCTCATGATCATGGCCGTGGTCGTGCCCATGCCCGTGCCCGCCGTGGCCATGCCCATGCCCGCCGTGCCCTTGGCATCCGCCCTTCACGCGCATCTCCTGGTCGGTTACCTTACCCTCTTCGATGGTGACAACCATATAGTGTGAAGCTCGCCCGAAGTGATTGCTGATGGTTTCGCCATTATCCGTGACGACTGCTATTTTCATAGTACTCTTTTTCTCCAGATAGTTTCAAAAGTTTGTCTAAATGATGACAACACGAAAGCAAGTGGCATGCTTTGCAGCATCCACTTATGGCATATTTTACCATGAGTTCCATGGGTTGTACACTTGTGTGCGACTATACCGCATACGCCTATGGCATAGTAAAGTGCAGCGTACGCTGTACATTGCTATCGCGCCCGGTCGCTATAGCCGACCACTGCCCCGGTATGGCAATAGACGTGGCGGCCCACTGCCAATCGGCGCGCCCCCACTCGTTGGAGCGGACGCTGGCCTGGTGGTAGACAATACCATCGGGCCCGACAATATCAAAATCTACCGGCTCCTCGTGTCCAAAGCCGGTCGCAAAAAACGAAAATTCGGTGCCAAAGCCTCCTTCGGCCGGGTGAACTGCGCGGTCATAGGGGTATACCTGGGTACCCGGCATTGTCACATCGGTTGGTTCGGCTGTCTCTACATACACTTCAAAGGTTACCGTTCGGGTCAACACGGTTTCGCGTCCCTGGACTACCAGCGACCAGATACCCGGCATCGCATCGGAAGGCATATCCAGTTCCAGGTCTATGCGCCCGTTTCCCGTCGCATGCACTTCGCCGTCCTTGTAGACTTCCCCATTGGGGGCAATAAATTGATAGGCAACCGTATCGTGCGCAATAAAATTGCCAACGTAAAACGTAAACCAGGTACCGGGGATGCCCCTGGCGGGGGTCACGGCCTGGTCATAGCTATCGGTCGGGGCGGCCGGTTCTGGAAAGGCGGGGCCGGGGATGATGTCCAGTGTCACGATGCGCTCTACCTGGCTCTGGTCGCCTTGCATTCGTACAATCCATGTACCCGGCTGCGCGTTGGCGGGCGACTCCCACGTCCAATCAACGCGCCCATATTCATTGGTACCAAACGCATGGGCCTGGTACTCCTGCCCGGCGGGGTTGGTCAACCAGAACACAACCCGCTCATACTCGTGAAAGCCACGCCCAAATATGTCAAATTCGGTACCGGGCGCACCAGAGGGTGGGCTTACCGCCGCGTCGTACGCCTCCTGGCCGGCGGGGGTTTCCATACCCGGCCCACGCGCCCCCGTATCTATCGCAAACGCGATGACGCGCTCTTGCTGGCTCGTCTTGCCAAAGGCCACCATAGACCACGCCCCCGGCACCGCGTCCATGGGCGACTTCCATGTCCAATCGGCGCGGCCCATATGGTTGGCCCGCACCTCGCCGCCTTCGTGAACGCCCGCATAGGGATCATTGATCCAGTAGCGTACCCACTCTTCGGGGGCAAACCCGGTAGCAAAGAAAGCAAACACACTGCCAGGCGTGGCCGTCGTCGGCTGTACGGCCTGTTCCTGGGCGGCAACAGGCCGTGGCGCTCCTATCGCCACGCTGAGCAATGCCACCAGCACCAGCGCGCTGTGGATACTCTGCTTCAACGACATACCGTTTCGTTCCTCCTCATACAGATTTCAAGATTGAATCATGTACGCATACCAAAAATACCAGTGGTTACCAGGACGCTCCCATCCACTGGTAGGTTGCAGCAACACATCATTAGGTAGCAACCATTTGACCAGTATTCCTGGTTGCCAAACGGTGCAAGTTATACCCTTCAGGACATGACCATGACGCTTTGGCTCTGCGTAGGGGTTCAGGTCCTGAAGAAACCAACCACTTCGCCCAGATCTTTTTCGCTGGCCATCAACTCAACAAAGGTAAGCCGATGCCAGGGGTAGATAATCGAATCGGCCTTCGGGTCAATATTAGCCACTTCTTTACCGTCTACCCGTCGCACATTGGTCACACGGACGAATGCATCGGTTGGAGCGGGGATTTCTTCGATTTCTCCCCGGATGGGATCTTCACCCATAATATGCAAAATAACACTGATGGACACCGCAGGACTCCCTTTTAATTTATCAAACCTGTGAATGAGCGGGTGTTATTCTGTATGCATAATAGATCAGGCGGGCAAAAGAATCAAACCACCCTACGAATAGCAACCTGATAGCGTTGTAACCCCTGGGAGCGCGAGCGTCTCGCCCGCCCCGGAGCAGGCAAGATACCCGCACTCCCAGGCAGGGCGATTGCAACGTCGCCGTACCGCCGCCAGAATCAGGCGTTGTTGCATACGCAGGCGTTGATGTGCGCCGTCGGCGCGAGATACAGGGGGGTGACACCAAGAGTGACCCGGATATGGTTGCCAGTGTGCCGGTCTGGTGGTATAGTCAAGAGAGAGGTAGTGATTTGATGACCCGGTTGCGATAAGGGGAGGGCACATCTTGAGCACGATGGGAACATCTGATACCCCGACGTATCATGTCAGTATTTGTACCGGCAACCGTTGCGCTCCATCTGAGCAAGGGCGAGCGTTGTACGAGAGTCTGGGGCGTCTGCTTGGGGCGCAGGCCGACCCGCAGCATCCCCAGTGGGTAAAGCGCAGTACGATACACTGTATGGGGGTTTGTAGCGACGGCCCCATTCTTGTGGTGCATCCCGACCGGGTATGGTACCGTGCAGTGGACGAGGCGGTACTGGCCAGAATTGTCGAAAAGCACCTGCGTCAGGGACAACCGGTGGACACGCACATCTTTATGAAACTGTAGTGGGTATGGGAAACGTGCATGCAGCAAGCGTGATCCCGCCTTGCGCCGTAACAGGCATTGGCAGTTTGCCCATGCATGACCCGGTGGCGGCGGTGCGTCTGGTGGCGCACTATTGCCCACAGCTTCCCTTCTGGCCCCAGTTGCCCCAACGGTCGGCCCACGAGGGGATGATAGCCCAGGTGCTTGGCCCGCTGGATGATCTGGTATTTCCGCTAGAGGATGGGATACGCTATGCTGTGCGGGCCGGCTGTGGCGACCAGGTGGCGCGGCGGTTGCAGGCGGGGACGGTGGTGCTTGATGCGGCGCATGCAGCCGGCTTCTTTGCATTTGAGGCGGCGCTAGAGCAGGGCATGTTTGCCGACGCGGCCTGCTTGAAGGCCCAGATTGTGGGGCCGCTCACGCTTGCGGCGATGCTTCTGGGGGCGGCGCCAACCCCGGCCGAGGGTGTCCCGTTGCTCGAACAAGACGATATGCTGGAGGGCGTGGGACACTACATCACCCGTATGGCGTTGTGGCAGATAGCGCGTTTGTCGCGTTGGAAACGTCCGCTACTCTTTTTTCTGGATGACCCCTTTGTGGCGCTGGTGCCGTTGCAAGCGGGGGATCAGCCTTCGGGGCCGCTACGTGTGGTGCAGCGTACGGTTGCGGCGCTCCGTGCGGCGGGGGTGCTGGTGGGGCTCCATTGCTGCGCGACGACGGCGATAGCGGCGGCTATGAGCCGCACGGGGGCCGATGTGCTCTCCTTCGATGCTTACAACGCGCTGGAAGATTTTTTTGCCGATGCTGAGGGGCGGGCGTTTGTGCAACAGGGCGGGGTGGTAGCGGCCGGTCTGGTGCCTACCTGGGATGATGTGCGCGGGCTTGCGGCGGCGACGCTGGCCGCACGCTGGCAGGCAGCCGCAGGCGCGGTGGTGGGAGATAGGGCCGCCCTCGCTCGCCAGACAATTGTGACGGCGGCGTGTGGGCTTGGGTTGAAGCGCGAAGCGGCGGCCCGCGACTCGTTTGCCCTGGCGCAAGAGGTAGCCGAGTTGCTGCGCTGCTAAGCACATCTCCAAATTTGACAACCCACCCGGTTGTGTTTATAATTGACAGGCATAATACTCATAACCACAGTATTATTATTCACGACTTATACGTCACTTTGTTGACGAACGCTGATCTCAGGGGTGGATGTATCTAGCATATGCCTATAGGATAGGGGGGTAGGGTATGCGAGATATTATAATTAAGGAGGTGGCAGTATGCTCAAGTTCCATACAACCAGACTGGTGACGTCGCTACTGTTGACCGTCGCTGCGCTCTTTTGTTTTGTAGCCTGTGGCCAGGCTCCCATCCAGTCGCAACGAGCCGATGTGGTGGCGTATACCGTCAATACGGGGGTGGTTGAGACGCCAGACGAAGCCGCGAAACCAGCAAAAGAAGCCACGGAAGAGCACCTTGACCCGATGGCGTACCAGTATGAAGTCTATTCTGGGAAAGCGTTTGAGGTTATTGACCGGATGACGCCGCGCTGTACCTCCTGCCATCGTATCAGCACCCAGGGCAACGCACGCGGGGCGGGGCCGAGCTTGAACGGGTTGAAGGATCGCGCCGGGGATCGCGTGCCGGGTTTGAGTGCCCGTGACTATGTGAAGCAATCCATCCTCGATCCGAGCGCCCATGTGGTAGACGAGTGCCCGACGGGCGAATGCGTAGATGTGATGTATGGATTTTACGCAGATAAACTTGAAGATGGTGAGCTTGATATACTGGTGAATTATCTGTTGAGCCTGGAGGGCGAAGAAAACGCTGCTTCAAGCAGTACAGAGTGATAATCTGGACATTGCAGAGCCCAGGAATTCATGACCTATGATCAACACTTGTGGCCCTATCTTCCGCACAATACTGGTGACGTGTGCGTTGGTGCTCTTGCTGGCCGCCTGTGGTAGCGCCCCGGCGGCTTCCTCATTGACGCCCAATGCCCGCCCGGCTCTACCAACCGCTCCCCCGGAAACAACCCCTTCCCCCACCCCCCCCGCTGATACCGTAGCGGCCGACCCCGCCGCCGTAGATACCCAGGCCGGGCGCAGCCTGTATGCCGAAGTGTGCGCTCCCTGCCATGGCTTTCGCGCCAGAGGCATTGATGGTATTGCGGTAGATCTGGTCGAAAGTCCCTTTGTGGCCGGGTTGACGCCAGAGCAATTGACCAATTTCCTTATCCGTGGTCTGAGCATTAACAACCCCTTTAATGTGACGGATATTAAGATGCCCCCCAGGGGTGGGCGCGACGAGTTGAGCGACCAGGATATGATGAACATTGCGGCCTATTTGCAAAGCATCAACAACGCAGAAGAAAGCGCAGAGGGTAAGCAGCGCATTGCGGAATATCTGGCGTGGTTGGAAGAGGACGGGGCACAGGAGATAGAGGCGACCCCCGAAGTGGGCAAGGAGGGGTTATCTGGCCCCGCATTGGAAGGCCAGACCATTTACCTGCGGTTCTGTGCGGTGTGCCATGGCCCCAATGGCGAGGGCGTCGAGAGCCTGGGCAAGGGCTTTCGGAATGACCCCTTTATTCTCGAACAGTCCGACCAGGAGTTAGCCGAATTTATTAGCATGGGCCGCCCCGCCGACCACCCCCGCAACGATACCGGTATCGAGATGTTGCCCTATGGTGGGCAACCCTTTCTTGACGACGATCAGCTTTCCCAGGTCGTGGCGTATATCCGCGCTATCAATACCGGCGACTATGTCCCCCCACAGGAAATTGCGGGGGTTGAGCGGGTGTCGAACGATACATCGGAGCCCCCACTGGAAGAAGAGGCGTTCGCTTTGATTGAGAGCACTTCTCCCAAGTGCTTTACTTGCCACTTGATTGGAAGCGAGGGTAACCCCAACGGCCCGGGCCCCAATCTAAACGGGCTCCAGGAGTATGCTGCCGACCGCGTGGAGGGGATGAGTGCCGAGGAATATGTGCGCCAGGCTATTCTCGATCCGGGCGCGCACATTGTAGATGAATGCCCGCGCGGCCCCTGTGTGGATGTGATGACCAAGAATTATGGGGAAAAGTTGAGCGACGACGAGGTTGATGTGCTGGTGCGTTACCTGCTCAGCCTGGAAGCGTTGCCCGCCGAACAGTAATACATGTACCTCGTTTGGGGCGAACATCTCTAGGAGCGGAAAACGTTCTGGCACAAATTACTATCCCCATCAGGTTTGACACCCCTCCCATCTTCTGCTACACTCATAGCGCTTGTGAAAAGCCTGTACCTGGACAATAGCAGAATACGGAATATCCCATAGGTGCCTGGTTGCCTCGCTGGTGAGCGCAACGGGAGGAAGTCCGGTGAAAATCCGGCGCTGTCGCGCAACGGTAACACTTGTTCGCAGGTGAAGCCCGATACTCCCCATCTATGGTAGTTCACGTTCCATCTTCGCAGGAAAGAGGATTCGTGATACGAGAGAGATTCTCTCGCTCACGCTCCCCGCCGCAGGCGGTTTTTTTCATTTCAAAGCGACGTTTCCTGGGAAAGGTCGCTTTTTTGCATGGGCAAAACCCATGCGGGAGGAACAACAGGATGAACAAACGTAGTAGCCCGCGTCTGTGGGGGCGGGTTGTTTGGGGAGTGCTGGCGGTACTCTTGCTTGGCGGGCATGTCGCCTGGGCAAAACACATCTCCGAGCCAGCAGGAGTAGCAGACCGCATGAACATGCACATTATGGAAGGCTTTTTGCCGCCGCTCTGGTGTGTAGTCTGGTTTGCCGTGGCCATCCCCTTCTGGGTGGATGGCTTTCGGCGTATCGGCAAACTGGTGGCTGAAAAGCCAGAAACGCGGCTCTTACTTGGCGTATCGGGCGCGTTTGCCTTTGTGCTCAGTGCGCTGAAGATACCGAGCGTTACGGGTTCGAGTAGCCACCCCACCGGCACCGGGTTGGGGGCGATACTCTTCGGGCCAGCCGTAATGAGCGTGCTAGGGGCCATAGTGCTGCTCTTCCAGGCCTTGCTGCTGGCCCACGGCGGGCTCACCACCCTGGGCGCCAACGCGGTGAGTATGGCCATTGTCGGGCCCCTGGTTGCGTGGGGCATCTGGAAGGGCTTGCACGGGCGGGCCCCCGACTGGTTGAGCGTCTTTCTCGCCGCCGCTATGGCCAATCTCATGACCTACGTGGTCACGTCGGGACAACTGGCCCTGGCCTACCCCGACCCGGTGGGCGGCTTTGTCGCATCGTTTGCCAAGTTCGGGGCCATTTTCGCCATTACCCAGATACCGCTGGCCATCAGCGAAGGTATTTTGACGGTGTTAATCTTTCAGGCGCTCCGGAGCAACGCCCCTGCTGAACTGCACGCTCTGGGCGTACAAGGAGCATAGCAATGACTCAATCTTCAGTACCGACCAGCACGCCCCGAACCGGCGGCAACAGTATGGGCACGGCCCTGCTGCTGCTTGGCGTGGTCGTCGCTCTGGCTATTATCCCGCTCTTTCTCCACCCCGACTCTGAGTTTGGCGGCGCAGACGGTTCAGCCGAGGGTGTCATTACCGAAATAAACCCGGAGGTTGAGCCCTGGTTTAGCCCCATCTGGGAGCCGCCGGGCGGCGAAACGGAAAGCCTGCTGTTTGCGCTCCAGGCGGCCATTGGCGCCGGCGTGGTGGGCTACTACTTCGGGTACAAGCGCGGGCAGCGCACGGGTAACGACCGCCCCGACCAGACCCGCCGTACCAACGATACCTAGCCCGCGTACGCCCCCCCATGCATCTGATAGACCAGTATGCGTATAGTAACCGCATACGCAGCGTAGACCCGGCCGCCAGGGCCGGGTTGGCTCTTCTGATGCTGGTGTTGTGTCTGCTGCTCAACCGTATCGCGGTGGGGGTGCTGACTATCGGGTGGATGGGGGTATTGACAACATGGTGGGCGGGGGTATCCGGGCGCGTTTTTGTCCGCCTCATCCTGGCCGAAGGGGGCTTTCTGGTGCTGGCGGTGGTGGGGGTTGCGGTGAGCGTTGGCTTTACCCCGCCCCCGCCCCACGCCTGGCAATGGTCTATCGGGCCGCTGTGGGTGTCCAGCACGCCGGCCGCGGCGGGGGAGTCCTTGCTGCTGTTGAGCCGCGCTTTGGGGAGCGCCGCCGCCATGAACTTTCTTACCTTGACAACCCCACTGGTTGACCTGATTGAGCTATTGCGACGGTTGCGCGTTCCGCCCCTGCTGGTTGACTTGATGACCCTGATGTACCGCTTTATCTTTATCTTGCTTGAAAGTATGCAAACCATGTATACCGCGCAGCAGAGCCGCCAGGGGTATAGCACCGTCTGGCGCAGTATGAAGAGCGCGGCCTTGCTCGGTAGTCGGCTGTTTATAGACGCCTACCAGCGCAGCCAGCGTATGCAGGTGGCGCTGGAAAGCCGCTGCGCAGATGGGACGTTGCGTGTGTTACCCATCGCCTACCGCCACGACTGGCGGGTGCTCTGGATCGGGGCGGCCATCGTGGCAAGCATGCTGCTGGTGTGGAGGCTCTGGTGAAACCGTTGCTTGAGGCCCACGACCTCTCCTATTGCTACCCCGGCTATGCCGAGCCGGCCCTGGATGGGGCCACGTTCCGCCTTGCCGCCGGGCGGCGTATTGCGCTGATGGGGCGCAACGGCTCTGGCAAATCTACGCTCTTTCTCCACTGCAACGGCATCTTGCAACCTGTGCGCGGCGAGGTTCGCTTGCATGGTACGCCTATGGGGTATAGCCGCCAGGCGCTCAAGCAGTGGCGGCAACAGGTGGGGCTTATCTTCCAGAACCCGGACGACCAGCTTTTTAGCGCCAGTGTCGCGCAGGACATTAGTTTCGGGCCGCTCAATCTGGGGTTGAGCGAGGGCGAGGCCCGCGAACGGGTAGCCGCTGCCGCCGCTATGTGCGCTGTCACCGACTTGCTAGAGCGCCCTACCCACGCGCTGAGCGGCGGACAAAAGGCGCGGGTGGCGCTGGCCGGGGTGCTGGCGATGGAACCGACCTTTATTCTGGCCGACGAAGTGACGGCCAGTCTTGACCCCTGGATGCGGCGGCAGGTGCTGGCTATCTTTCAACGCTTTGTGGCGCAAGGAAAAACAGTCCTGCTCGCCACGCACGACGCCGATTTTGTGTACTCCTGGGCCGACGAGGTGCTGGTGATGCACCGGGGGCGCATAGTAGCCGCCGATACGCCAGACACCATCTTTGCGCGGGAGGATATGCGCGACTATCTGGGGTTGTCGGGTGAGGGGTGAGGGGTGAGGCGCGAGGCGGCGCCTCCCCGCCTCCCCGCGTCTTCGCCTCCCCGCCTCCCCGCCTCCCCGCGTCAGGATGCGCCCACCACGTCGCGGCGGGTAATCAGGGCATAGGCATAGCCCGCAAACAGCGCACTATAGAAGGCGATAACCAGCGTTGCTTGCAGGGGGTGCGGGAGCATATGTCTATCCAGCGTTTCAACCAGCACCGACGGATCGAGCCCGTAGCTCTGGCTATTGATCACCACCAGCGTATTGATGTTTTGCTGCAAGAGCAGGTTGTACACAAATTCCATAACGCCGCCAAGCTCCGCCAGGTAGGAGAAGGCCCCCGCGCTGACATCAAGCACCACAAACAGGACGCCCCCCGCCACCCCCGCCATCACCGAGCGCCCAAGCGTACAGGCCACAAAAGTGAACAACAGATAGGGCAGGATGACATACAGGGCCCGTAGCACCCCCACGGGTAGCAGCAGCAGGTCGGTGATGCCCACGCGGCCCACGTTGCCAAGCACCGAGCCAAAGAGCAGCGCCAGGACTGCTTGCACCACAATGGTTATTACAAAACCAACCAGCAACACCAGCAGCAAGCCAATCAGCTTGGCCAGCAGGTAGCGTCCGCGGTCGGGGTGGCGCGACAGGTGGAGCCGCAACGTGCCCCAGGTATACTCATTGCCCAGAGTACCCGCCGCCAGAATAACCGCGAACACGCCCCCCAGACCATTGATCTGGCTCAGCGCGTCGCCAAACACGCCCGGAAAGCTGATTTGTAGCCGAAACTGCGCTATCTGCGCTGGTTCCAATAGCTCCATTGTGACATCGCCACCGGTAAAGATGCCGTCGGTAAGGGCCAGCAACAGAAAGAGGGCCGACGTGCGCAGCAACACCAGCAGCAGAAAGATAATCAGCAGCACCCAGGCCATCGGGCGGCGCGAGAGTTTTAGCCATTCGGCGCGTATGAGATGGATCATGCCTCGTCTCCGGTGACTTCTAGAAAGAACTGTTCCAGGCTCCCCTCGCGGGCCCCTATCTCCGCTACCAGCACCTCGTTGCGGGCCAGCAGAGCGTTAATGTCGGCGGCCCGTTCGCCGGGCACATCAACCAGCAGCACATCGTCGCCCTGCTGCGTTACCCCCCCCACCCATTCGACGGACTGGAGGATAGAACGGGCCTGGGAAATATCGCTGGTTACCCGCACCCGTACCCCCTGGCCACGCTGTAGCAAATCGTTGACCCGCCCCTGGGCCAGCACCCGCCCGGCCTTGAGAATGGCGACGCGGTGGCATACTTGCTCAACTTCGTGCAACAGGTGGCTACTGAGAAAAATCGTATGGCCCCGTGCGGCCAATGTGCCAATCAACTGGCGTATTTCTACCGTACCGGCGGGATCGAGCCCGTTGGTTGGCTCGTCCAGAATGATAATCTGGGGGTCGGACAGCAGCGCGGCGGCAATGGCCAGGCGTTGCTTCATCCCCTGCGAATAGGTGCCAAAGCGGTCGCGGGCCCGCTTATCAAGCTCTACCGTAGCCAGCACGGTTGCGATACGGGCGGGATCAATGCCCCCCGCCAGAGCCAGCACGCGCAAATTGTCGTGGGCGCTCAGGTAGGGGTAAAAGGCCGGCGACTCGATCATTGCTCCCACGTGGCGCAACGCTTCGGCGGGGTGGTGCTGGACATCGTGCCCCAGGATGCTGGCCCGTCCGCTGGTTGGTTTGACCAGACCGAGTAGCATGGCAATGGTCGTGGTCTTGCCCGCGCCATTGGGCCCCAGAAAGCCAAACACCTCTCCCTGGAAAACCTCTAGCGACACATCGTCTACGGCCACGTGCTGTTTGAAGTGTTTAGAAAGGTGTTCTGTTTGAATAGCAGGAATTTCAGCCATACCCTACCCCTGGCCCGGTTATTATTGTGGCGCGAGACTATGCCCGGTAGCGGAGCCAGATCGTATTGCGATCTGTCTCCAATATTTCCAGCATCTCGGAGAACTGGTGACGCAAGATAGATTCCAGGGTTTCATCGTCTATTTGTTCAATGGTCAATTCGAGCGTACCCTGATCGAGCTTTTCAAGATGTACGCCATCCTGGCCAATGTCCGGGTGTTCTTCGAGCGTATCAAGCAAATCGTTGGCCTGGATAATATCTTTGATGCCCTCGACCACCAGGACGATGGATGCCGGCGGGGGCGACGCTGATGGTTCCTGGGGGGCGGGGGTGGTGACCAGGGTAGGCAGCGATTGTTGCACCTGGCCGGCGGCGGTATGCACTGAGCCAAGCAACCCCTGCAACCCCTGTTGTAAATCGGCCAGACGCCCGCTTAACTGGCGCGTCTCTATCAGCACGCGGTCGCGCTCGGCCAGGGACTTGTCGCGCTCGGCCAGCACCGAGTCGCGTTCGGCATAGGCCTCGTGCAAGATTTGCTCGCGTTCGGCTCTGGCGGCCTCTACCTGCTCCTCGGCAGATTCTACCGCTTGCTGGCGTTCCTGGGCAATCCTGGTTTTTTCCTGCTGCCGTTGCCGGGCCAATTCTTCGATGTGTTCCTGGCGCTCAGGCGACATTGTGACGCGCAGTTCCTGGATCTGGCGCTGCAAGCTCTCCAGTTCCGACTGAAGCTCGTCGCGCTCCTGGTGGTAGCGGGTAAGAAGTTGGTTGATTTCTTCCTCCATGCGCGAGGAAAATTCACTGGCCAGTTGCAGGGTATGGGCGATGCTGCTCTGCGCCTGCTGCTCTACTTCCTGGTAGAGATCGAAGCGCTTACGGGCCCACTGGCTAAACGATTGCTCGTCTGTATTATCTGAGTTTGTCATCATTGACGACGATTCCTGGGGAGTCTGCAATTGAGACCTCCTATCGGTGTGCAGTACAATACCCAATATTTAGCGGGCAGGTTGTTTACTCCGGTATGTCCGTATCAAAAGAATAATACCAGTACAACACAATATGAAAGATACTGTCGTCAAGATGATACCATATTTCGCGCCATCCGCTGTCTGACCTGCGGCGGGAATGCGTTGCTGTGGTGCTGGTCGTACCTCATTTGGATGGGAGGTTCTTTGCCGCCGGGTGCCTGTGGGGGCTCCACAACGGAGGCCAATGGCATGCTGGTGGGGGTGGCGGTGGCTCGTGTCGGGTTCGGGGAGGTGGCCACGGCGGTGGCGGTGTTAGTTGGGCGCGTTGTTTTTGTTGCGGTAGCAGTGTTGGTGGGGCGCGGCATGTTAGTCGGGCGCGGCGTGTCGGTTGTAGTGGCGGTGTTAGTCGGGCGCGGCGTGTTGGTGGGGCGGGGGGTGTCGGTTGTAGTGGCGGTGTTAGTCGGGCGCGGCGTGTTAGTTGGGCGGGGCGTGTCGGTTGCTTTAGCCGTAGCCGTTAATGCAACCACTGCCGTCTGTACCGGCTGCATCGTGAGGGGTTGCATGGTTGGTTCCAGCGTCGGGCGGTTGAGGGGTGTCCGCTCAATGTCCGATTCATCCGACCGGTACCACCACCCGTGGGCAATCAATGCGCGGCTTGCCCCATATGCTGGCGATAGCGACAGCGCAATGAAGAAACTCACAATGGCAAATGTTTTGAGATTCAGCATTATCTCCGGTTTACGTATCTATATCATGTACCCGTGTCCTGGTTTTCCACCAGCGCGGCCCTATGGCTGCGCCTGCTGTGGGGATATGGACACCTGAATGGGTTCAGCAAGGTTATTCTCTTCGTCTCGCTCAATGATAGCTCCGTTTCCTTCATCACCGTACGAATCTATCAATACATAGATGTGCTCGACATTGGGTTCGGGCAGACGAAAGAGGTTTGAGCGCACCGTGTCGGCTTGTAGCGTTTCTAACACCAGGGATTCGTTGGCGCTGAGGCGGGGGACTTCCCAGGTGGCCCCATACTGGCAAATATCGCTCCATGCCTGGTTGACGGTTGGCGTCTGCGCTGGCGAGACGTAGAGGTCTACCCAGAAGGGTTGCGTTATGTCCTGGCTCCCGCGATTTTCAATTTTGACGCGGACGTTGACCACCTCATTGGCCTGTGGTTGTGCTGGCTCTATGCCAAGCACCTGCGCGACAAGATCTATGTCCTGGGGCACCGGGTCTGATGGTGCGGCGGTGGGTGTGGTGACAGGCGCGGCAGTGGCGGTGGGTGGGTTGGGTATGGTGGGTGATGGGGTGGACAGGGCCGCTGCGCTGGCCGGGGTTGACGAATCGGCGACTATCTGGGCGATGGTGGGGGTGGGGCGGGGCGGTTGGGCCACACTGGTGCCAGAACGTTGTTGGAGCAACACGAGCCCGACGACGACGGCCAGTACCACTGCGGCCGCACCCCAGAACAGGGGTCGTCGCCAGAGCGGGCTTGGCCCTTCCGTCTCTTCTTGTTCAAGCGCGCGCTCCCACGGAAGATCGTCATCATCGGCCGCTGGCGCATCCTCCTGTACATCAACGGTGTACCGGCCCTCTTCGAAACTGACTGGCGCCGGTTCTATCACCATCGGCTCAACGGGAGCAGGCGATGTAACCAGAGGCGGCGGGGTGGGTTCCGCTGGCTCTGGCTCCGGCTCTGCTTCCGGCTCTTCCGCATAGGCAACCGTCGTGAGCGGCTCCGTTTCTGTTTCTGGCTCTTCCGCATAGGCAACCGTCGTGAGCAACTCCGCTTCTGGCTCTGGCTCTTCCCCATAGGCAACCGTCGTGAGCGGTTCCGGCTCCGGCTCTGCTTCTGGCTCTGGTTCCGGCTCTGCTTCTGGCTCCTCCCCATAGGCCGGGGCGGGGGTGGGGGCGATTGGTTCAGCGGGAGGCGGCGCAGCGGGTGCTGGTGCTGGCGCTTCGGGCGCATCCGGGGGCGTATCGTCCACAGTTGCGGCGGGTTCTGGCATGGCGTGCTGGCGCAACAGTCGCTCAAGGGCGACGGCTCCGCACGATACGCGGTCTTCGGGGGCAAAGCCTTCGCCGGGCAGGGCGTGCTGCTGGTGTAAGACGACCAGCGCCGGGCGGTGGGGCAGGGCGTGGTAGGCGGCCAGCATCGCGGTGGGGCCAATATCCTGGTTGCAGACCAGCAGGGTTGTACGGTCTGGCTTGTGGCTGTCGGAGATGTGTTCGGCCGCAGTGGTAATGGCAATCTGGTAGCCGGCCCGTTCAATGGCGGGGCCAAAGGTACGCACCTGGGCCCGCGACGCCCCCACGAGGAGCGCCACTGGCTGAGGCGCTGTGTCTGTCTCTCCGTTGCCCTGTATTTGCATAGACCTCATGGGCTCGTTACACGCTGTCCGGGGGCACCCCCCGGAGCGGTGGCCATACACCTATGAGCCACAGCGTTACCAACCCCCATAGTGCATGCCAGTACCGGGTGATACATGGTGTGTGGCACGTGATTGCAACGGACGCGCTATGAACAGGCCATACCAGCAATCAACCCTATCTAGCATACCGAAAAAACCTTGAATCAAGCGTATAATAGCAGAAAAAAGACGGGGGTACAAGTAAAATTGGGGGGGCAAAAAGGCTTTGCAATCAAACTGTCATACGGGGGATAAACGCGAGGTGCTTGCGTGCATGTTCCCGCCGGGTAGGTCATATGCTATACTGGAACGCATAGGGAAGGAAGGCAAGGAGGACACCATACTATGGCGAAAAAGGCCGACATTGGGAGCAAACGGCTCATCAGTCTTTCGCCCGACCCGTGGGTCAAGTGGGTCACGAACGACCCGACCGTCCAGGCGCTCGATATTATTGATAGCGAGTTTCAGTGGATTAGCCGTGAAAGCGATGTGCTGATGCGGGCCACCAGTCCCGCGCATGGCGACTTTCTGGTACTGAACGAACTTCAGTCGCGCTATCGGCCAATAGTGATGCCGCGACGGGTGCGGGCCTACGTCGCGCTGGCTGAAGAGAAGTTTGGGTTGCCGGTGTACGCGGTGCTGATCAATATTTTGCCCCCGTCGCCGGGCGTTACGGTGGCAACGTGTTATTCGTCAACGTTTATGGGGTTGTACGCGCACCAGGACTACCGCGTGATCAACCTGTGGGAATTGGAAGCGGAGATGGTATTTCAGCGTTCGTTGGTGGCGCTGATGCCCTACGTGCCGGTGATGCGCGGTGGCGACGAGGAACCGATGATGCGGCGGGCCTTGCACTCGTTGCGGGCGGATGAGACGCTGCGCGACATGGAACCGCTGCTTGGGTTCTTCGCCAGTCTGGTCGCGGATCCGGCTCATATTGCACAGTTTATGAGGTTAAATATGGTAGCAATAGAAGAGACTCCCTTGTACAAGGAAATTTTGCAGACGGGCCTGGAGCAGGGTCGTGAAGAAGGTATCCAGACCGGCCTGGTGCAGGGTCGTGAAGAAGGTATCCAGACCGGCCTGGTGCAGGGTCGCCAGCAGGAAAGCCAGCAGATGCTACAGCGTATCATTGCCCTGCGCTTCGGTTCGGTGCCGGACGACATTCCCCCGCGGCTTGCAGGGCGCACGGCCGATGCGCTTGAGGCGCTGGTAGAAGTCGTGCTCAACGCCGAGTCGCTGGACGCGCTGCGCCAGCACATG
>DAOTUK010000064.1:0-69300 GCA_034437375.1 Chloroflexaceae bacterium
TTCGCGCAGCGCGAGGCGCTGCGCCACAATAATTTGCTGCTGGAGCATTTCGCGTTCGGCCTCCTCGCGCTTGCGTTCGGTCATATCACGCATAATACCGGCCATGGCCTGTGGTTGGCCGTTGGTATCGTAGAGCACAAAACTGCTTGCTTGCCCCGGAAAGGTGCTGCCATCCTTGCGGCGATAGCGCAACTCGCCCTGCCACTTCCCTTCGGTAAGAACCTGCTGCATCAGCGCCTGCATACGCTGTGGCTCCTCGTCCAGCGTGTCATGGAGCGGTTGCCCTACCAGGCTCGCGTCCCACCCAAGCGGCACCCGGTAGCCAGGGTTGACATACGTCAGGATGCCATTCATGTCGGACATAGCAAAGCCATCCGGGGCATGCTCTATCAAATCCTTGAACATGCGCAGTTCGTCTTCTTGCTGCTTGCGACTGGTCGTATCGGTTGAAATGCCCCCGGTTGCATACACATTCCCCTTGTCATCCTGAAGCGGGAACTTGACCGACATATAGGTATGCAGACCATCATCATGAGGGACAAGCTCTTCAATCTCAAGCGGCCGAGCCGTCGCTACAATCTACTGATCATTCCTCTGCAACGCAGTAGCAATATCCGGGGGGAAAATATCGTGGTCTGTCTTCCCGATAACCTGTTCTGGCGTCAGGTGGAAGAGGCGTAAATACTGCTGGTTGACCAGCATGTACTGGCCGTGTCTATCCTTGACATACGCCACTGCGGGTACACTATCCAGCACATGTTGCAAGAGCTTCTGGCTCCATTGCAAGGCCTCCCCGGTCTGCTTGCGCTCGGTAATGTCAAGGATATAGCCGACATAGTGGGTAACGGTGCCCGCACTATCGCGGATGATAGAGGTATAATCATAAATCCAGCGCGGTTCGCCATCGGCGTTGAGCAGACGGTATTCCTGCTCAAAGAATGCGCGGCCTTCGGCGCTATAGGTGGCGACCTCGTTTCCCACCCGTTCCAGATCTTCGGGATAGACAATGGTCGGGTAGGGTACGCGACCACTGAGAAAGTCATCGGCGGTATAGCCAAAGCGGGCCACATTGAGCGAAACGTATTCGACGGGCCACCCCTCGCGGGCGTCCCACTTGAACAAAACAACCGGCCCATCGAGAAAGGGGTGTAACACGTGGGCGGTTATATCAGACGTTGTGGTCTGTTGCTGGCAGAGATCGCGCTCGTGGCTGATCACTGCTATCTGTTCACGCAACCGTTGATTTTCCTGCTGTAACGCTTCAATAGTCTGCTGGTCACTTGCCATGGTTTCCAGGCTCCTTTGCTGTTACTTATATTTAGCCCTGGTTGGCAGAGCGCGTGTGTCGTACTTTTCCGTTCTTGCATTGTTGTATTGTACCCTGGTATAACGTTGTCGTGTACTCAATACAACGATAGTTTTTGGTATCTTTGTCGTATGCAAGGAGTCGTGCAGAATGGGAAGAGCAGCTTTTTTTACCCTGGGAGCGCGAGTATCCCCACCGCCCCGGCGCGCGTGGGATAGCCGCGCTTGTAGAAAGCGCCTCCTCCCCTACTTGTCAGGGCGATTGCAACGTCGCTCTGGCGACGACAGACGACGGCTTTTCCGTATTCGCAACCGTTGGTTTGCGCCTTCAGCGCGAAATATGGGGGGGCACAGCGCCTCAAACTCCCCACGCATTCTCGTTGACGTAAGACGTTGCAATCACCCTTCCCTACTTGTGAACATGTACGGGTATGGTACAATTGGTACTATAATTCAGATGCATTGGCTGATTGATAGAAATTGATGGAATAGTTATAGTGTGCAGAAGGGAACCCATATGAGTGAAAACGGAGTCTATGATGTGGTGATTATCGGGGGTGGGCCGGCCGGCTCTGCGGCCGCCATCTATACCGCACGAGCCGACCTGCGTACCCTCGTAATAGATAAGGGGCTTACCGCCGGCGCCCTTGGCGTTACCAGTAAGATCAGTAACTACCCCGGCGTCGCTGGTACAGTCACCGGTGCGGAAATAGTCGAGATAATTCGCCAGCAAGCCGAATCCTTTGGCGCAGAATATCTCAACGATAAAGTGGTCGGAGTAGATTTAAACTCCGATCCCAAGCAGGTATTTAGTGGCTCCAATGCCTTTCAAACCAGAACCATTATCCTGGCGACCGGCTCTATGGGGCGCACCAATACCGTACCCGGCGAGCAGGAACTGCTTGGGCGCGGCGTGAGCTATTGTGCTACCTGTGATGGCGCGTTCTTCCGCAACCGCCCCGTTGCAGTAGTGGGCAACAACGATGAGGCGTTGGAAGAAACCCTGTTCCTCACAAAATTTGTGAGCCAGGCGCATCTCATTGTCCCCACTCCGGAGTTTAAGGCCAGCCAACACCTGGCCCATGAAGTGCGCGAACACCCGAATATCACCATCCATATGGGGACGCGGCTCAAGGGGATAGGGGGAAGCGAGAAGGTGGAGCATGTGCGGGTACAATCACGCGAGAGCAAAGAAGAAGAACAGCTTGCGGTAGATGGCGTGTTTATCTTCCTGCAAGGTGCAAAGCCAATTACCGACTACCTGATGGGGCAGATAGAGACAACCGAGACAGGCTGTCTGCGCGTAGACCGCGAAATGCAAACGAGCATACCGGGCGTCTTTGCGGTGGGCGATTTGCTCTGCTCACACATCAAACAGGCGGTTATTGCCGCGGCCGAAGGGGTTACGGCTGCCATATCCATAGACAAATATGTGCATGGGCGCACAAAGGCGCAAACCGACTGGTCGTAGTATGCGACCGCGTTCTTAACCGACTCGCTACACGCCAGATAGGGCCCCTCAATGCTCGCTCAACACCGTCTCGTGCGCCTGCATCCCAAAATCATCAAACCAGCGTGCCACCTCTTGCGGCGACACACAACAACCACGCTGGATTGCACGGCGCTTGCGCAGCATACGCGGCAACCCCCGCAACGCGGCCCCATCTGCCCGCAACGCAACCCGCACCAGATCCGCCGCCCCAAACGTCGCGGCCCGCTCCCCCGCGGGTTGGCTCCCCCCGCGGCGCGGGCGAAAGAGCGTATGCCGCGCCTGGGCCCCATACCGGCTGGTGGTATACCAGGGAACCTGCATCAACCGCGCCAGGGGGAAATTCTTGGCCGCCAACCAGATGCGGTTGCGCTCAAACAAAAACCACTTCATCAACGGCTTTTTGCTCCACCCCGCCGAATGGTAATGGAACACCACCGCCGACGGTACCAGCAATGCCCGCCACCCCTGCAAGCGGGCCCGCAACCCCAGATCCAGATCTTCCAGAAAACTGCCGAAATCCTCATCAAACCCGCCCACCTGGTCAAGCATCGCCTTGCGATAGAAGGCCGCCGACCCGCTTGGGGCCAATACCTCCTCCAGGCTATCATACTGGCCCTCGTCCGCCTGGCCGCCCCCCCGCGCCCGGCACATCCCATCCCCATACATCATCAACCCCACCGAATCTATCGTCCGGCTCTGCATGCGCAACACCTTGCACGCACACATCCCGATAGAAGGGGGCAACTCTATCGCCCGCACCAGACGCTCCACACAACGCGGCTCAAGGTAGGTATCCTCGTTGAGCAGCAAAATATAGTGTCCCCGCGCCTCGCGCACGCCGCGATTAAACGCCACCGCATAGCCCGCGTTCCAATCGTGGCGGATAAGCCGCACCGAGGGATAGTGCGCCGCAACAAACGCGACGGAATCATCCGTCGAGTCGTTATCCACTACCAGCACCTCTCGGTGTGGGTAGGTCTGGGCAAAGAGCGAATCAAGATTGGCTTGCAGAAAGTCGCGCCCGTTATAATTGATCACAATGACCGACACAAGCCGATCAGGGTAGGGGTGTTCTTGCACTGTTCCTCCTGAATGGTTGCAGCAACTTCTCGCGCCAACGCGGGCCTATCCAATCCCGCGTCATCATACCCGCAATAGCATCAAGCGAAACCCGCCGTTGCTGTTGAATACTTGTGCGCTTTTGCAAGGTGACCCCCAGAGCGCCAAAGGCATCCCGTTTGGCCTGGATGAATGACGCCAGACGTCCCCTGGTCGCAAAAAACGCCAACCCCATCGCCGTATGCAACAGATGGGCCGGTAACCCCTGCACCAGCAAGGGGTAGGGCATATTCTTCACAAACGTCAAGACCAGATTGCGGTGGCCATAGTAGACGTAGGTATGGCTATACGTGCCCATGGTGGCATTAACCTTGTGGTACACTATCGCCGTCGGCACATACCGGCAGCGATAGCCCTTCAACTGGGCCCGGAAACTCAGGTCAAGATCTTCGAAAATCAGAAAGAAATCCTCGTCCAGAAGCCCCACATCGTCCAGCAAGGCGCGGCGATAGACCGCCGCCCCCCCACAGGCCCCAAACACCTCGGCCGGCTCGGTATAGCGCGTGGCCGGCTCCAGTCGCCCGCGCTTGCCTCCCGCCCCGCTAATCGAATAATAGTCGCCGGCCGAGTCAATGATGGTGCGTTGATCAAACAGTAGCATCTTGGAAGCGCAAAACCCTACCGTGGGGTGCTGCTCGAATACGCGCACCATCTCCCCGGCCCACGCTTCGTCTACCTCGGTATCGTTGTTCAAGAGCGCAATATACTCGCCACGGGCCGCACGAATACCCACATTGTTACCCGCGCAAAACCCCTGGTTGGTGGAAAGCGCTACCACCTGTACCCACGGAAAATGGGCCCGGACGTAGGACACCGACCCATCCGTCGAACCATTGTCCACCAGGATAATTTCCAGGTCGTCATAGGTCTGGCGGGCCAGCGAACGCAGGCAACAGTCGAGATGGTGTTTGCCATTCCAGTTGAGCACAATCACACTGAGCATCGGTATCACAATCTGCTACGACTTTCTGCCAAGCCGCGGGTGTACCCTGGTATCCAGCGCATAGCGCAGCGTACCGCGCACCCCGCGAAATCGCACAATCAGGTGGGCCACCACCAGCAATGTCTGGAGCCGCCCCGATAGCTCGATCCCGGCCAGCATAAGCCCATCGCGCCAGGTAGGCGTACGCAACCAGCCGGCTGCACCATCCAGAAAGGCCCGTTGCTCCCGCCGTACCCGTCCCCACGCCGCCTGGCTTACCGCGCCCAACCAGATATTCTCACGGAACGTTACATAATCGGGCGGGAAGACATCGCGGTATTCAGAGCGCATTAACGCTATCGTGCGGTCAATGAGCGTCAGCGCATGCTGTGTGTTGGCTATGCCGCTGCCCCCATAGCCCATATCCATCTTGCGCCAGGCTACCAGCGGCTCTGGAATAAAGCAGGCCCCATAGCGCAACGGCAATACCTGGTACACCAACCAATCGCAAATAAACTCTAGCTCTGGACGAAACCCGCCCATCTCCAAGAGCGCCTTGCGCCGCACCACGGCGGTTGTTCCATACACCCACCAGCCATACTGCCGCAACAAGTGCAACCCGCGCTCTGGCGTAATGAAATCGGGGCGCGACGTAACCACCGGCCCCGGCACCCGCCCTTGCTCGCGTCCCTGCGCGTCAATGGCAAGCGAGAGGGTTGAGCACAGCCCCGCCTGGGGATACTGTGCCAGCAGGCGCATGGTCTTTTCGTAAAAGCCCGGCAAGACGCGGTCGTCGGCGGCGGCAAGATGAATGAAATCGCCAGTCACGAGCGCGAGGCTTTCATTTGCCGAAGCAATAACCCCCTGGTTCTGCGCGTGGCGCACCAGACGCACATGCGGCGCATCTCGTTGCAGGCGTTCGACAATTGCAACGCTGTTGTCAGTGGAACCATCATCAATAACCAGGATTTCGTGCGGTTGGTACGACTGGTTGAGCATGGCCTCTAGCGCCGCACCGAGATAGTGCGCGTGGTTATAGTTGGGCATTATCACCGATAGGGTCGGCTCGCGCATAGCGGTATGCTCCTCTGGATAAACGCTCACGATAAGGCCGGTGGCCTGTGCCACTGCGCTTGTGGGTTGCTGTGCTGCATCCGCTGTTGCACGGCCTCTGCCAGCGCCGGGGCCAGCGCCAGAAAGACATGTCCTCCGGCTGGCACATCCTGGGGGTGATAGATGGGCACATCCATATAGCGGCTGCCGGCGCGGTTGGGGTCTTCGTCAACAAAAAAGCGCACCTGTCCCGCCAATTCATTAAACAGCCACGTTGCCGCAATGGATGTACCAAACAGGCCGGCCTCGCCCTGTGCCGCACATTCCCGCGCTGCGGCGACCACCGATTGGAGCCACGCAACCCGGCGACCAATCGCCTCGAATGGCTCGGCCCGTAGCGCGGCCTCGAACGGGGGGGGGGAGCGCGTTTCTCCCGCCTTGCGGGCCACCACGCTTATTTCCTTGGCGATCCAATCGGTTGCCAACGCTTCTACGGTATACCCGGCGTGCTCAAGCACCATCTGCACACTCGCCGCAGAAAAATGCGTGCTGTGGTCGGCAATCAACAATTCAAACGGATTTTGCGTATGATCCGGCACTTCTATCAATAACAAGCCGTCATCATCCAGTTTGCCATGCAGCGTCGTCAGAAATGCGATGGGTGATGGGATGTGTTCCAGCACGTGTATCATGCTGATAAGCTGGAACTGGCCCGGCACCTCGGCCGGCGAACAGGTGTACAGCGCTTCCACCCCCGCTATCTGCTCGACTACGGCGCGGTAGAGGTCGTTAAACTCGGTACCGGCCAGGGCCCAGGTGGGCCGCATCTGGTTGAATGCCCGCAGCATCGCCCCATTCCCACAGCCAATATCGAGCAAGCGCCCCCGCTCTGGCAACGCCACGTGGGACAGCACGCGCTCAAGCAGGCGTGCCGAACGCGAGGCGGCCTGGCCGGACGCTTGCTCAAACACGGCCTGCTCAACCCCGCCGCTCTGGTGGTAAATGGTATAGCCGGCATAAATGCGCTCAATATCCTGTTGCCAGTCGGCATCTATCACTTTCTGTACACACCCGCACCGCCGACACACGCCCAACCGCCCCCCCGCTGGCCACGGCTTGCAATCGGAGGTGACGCGGTGAAACTGGGCAAAGGCTGGCATTTCTACCACCGCTTGCGCGGTACACACGTGGCAGGGTGTTGGCGAAATGGGTAAGGTATCCACATCCAGGGTCATAGGTCAAGCTCCTCGTTCTGCTTATCCTGCCATACCAAATCTATCGTTGTCCAGACATCGGGCGGTTCCAGGCCAATCTCCTGCTGCACCCGCGAGGCATCGAGCGTGGTATGCGCGGGCACACATTCAAGCTGAAGGCCCGACTCCGCGCACAGCACCGGTTGCACCAGGGCCGGGTCTGCGCCAAGCCGGTGGGCGATATGCGCGGCCACCTGGGCATAGGATATATCCTGGGCCGCCGAAAGTTGTAGGATACCCGACAAGCGCAACCGCGCAATCTGGTGGAACACCTGGAGCACAGACGAAAGCGGTATCGGCGCGAGCACCATATCGGAGAAGGGGTGGACTGGCTCCCCCGCCCCAAGTGCGCGGGCCCATTCCAGCAGACGCGGCATACCCGGCTGCACTATCTTGGTCGGACGCACCACCGCCACCGCCGCCCCCAACGCCAGCAATCGCCGCTCCGTCTCCGCCTTCTGCCGCCCATACGCGGTACAGGGGGCCGGGGGCGCGTCGGCCGGGGTAAAGGGCACCGACCCATCAAAGACCAGATTGGTTGACGGAAAGATAACAAACGCCCCCGCGTCCACAAGCCGCTCAGCCAGCGCCACCGTCTGCGTGACGTTAATATGGAAACTCGCCTGGGGGCGCGTGCGGCATTGTTCAAGCGCGGTCACACCAGCGCACAGATAGGCGACCGCCACTCCCTCCGGCCATGTCCAGTCCTCTGGTGCTGCGGCCATATCGAGGAACCAGCGTTGCGGTGACACACTATCACGCTGGCGGGTGGTGGCGATAACGGCCTGCCCCGCCTGCTGTGCCTGTCCGACCAGCGCCTGGCCAATAATGCCATCGCCCCCCACGACCAGCGTTATGCCCGACTGGTTCACCGCGCTACTTCCGGGTACAACAGAGCGCCAGCAGATAGTGCGCCATCGGATAAAAGCCGGTGTGGACGACCTCATCGTTCATTGAGAAGACAAACACGTTATGGAAATGCTGCTGCATCACGGCTTTGAACTCGTTTCCATCCTTGCAATTGACGTGCCCCGCCTTGCTTGGGGGCGAGGCATACTCCTGCGATTGGAGCGAGGGCATACCAATAATCAGCGTGCCTTGCGCGTGCAGCGATTGCACCATGTTGCTGATGAAGCGGTGTTCCTCCTCACGGGGGATATGTTCTAGCACATCCAGCGCATAGGCCCCATCGAAGTTGCCCGCAACCGGCCCGCTCATCATATCATGCACCTGGCAGGTAAACGACCAGCGCGCATCCATGCGCTGCTGCACATCTTCTACAAACACGGGGTCAAAGTCTACCGCGGTCAGGTGGTGAACGTCTTGCAGCACAACCCGTGTGCCAAAGGCATCGGCGCACCCCACCTCAAGCACGTGGTTCATACCGCTGAACATCTTGGCGACAAACTTGTACCGCGCCAGCAGGAAGGTCAGCCGCTTCGGGTCGTCGTACCAGACCTGGTTGCTCATAAGCCCAAGCGGGGTTAGCCCATACCGATCGCGTAGCTCAAGGCAAATCTGATATTGTGGTTCGCGGGTTTGATCATCCGTCATACCATAGTTCCTCTCGTATCATTGGAAGGTTCTGTTTCTTCAGCCGGCGGCTCTGATAATACCACCGTCGCTACCCTATTTAGCACTCCCTTTGCAACTACAAACGGGTATCGCGGTATGTGATAGAGCGGGCGTTTGGCTAATACCGCGCGGGCGCCTATCTCGCCCACCAGTTGTCTGAGCGTCAGGCGGGCCAACACTCTGAGGGAGCGCCCCCCCTTGCGCAACGCTATGCCGGGGAGCCGGCCGGGATAGCGCAAGAGCGACTTGAACCGCTTGTACTTCAGGAATTCCAGCCGAAAGAGTATCTGCTCAACAATCCGATCTGATTCTGCTTCAACCGCTTCCCACTGGGGCGAGCAATCATCACAATGGAGGCGTACCTTGTGGCGGAAGAATTTGTGATGATAGGGGAAGGAGTACAGGCAAAAATCGCTGTATTTGAATGGGCTAAACCGATTGGGGGCAATGTCGAAATCCTGGTACGAGACAGGGCTCATCTCAACTCCCAGGATGTCATCGGAATCTTCAACCACATGCATCTTGTCATAGTCCGGGCACGCAACCATGAGGTAGTCATAGTCAATGGAGCCAAACGTGGTATGCAAATGGCACGGATAAATCAAGAGCGGGTGCATGTGCAAGGCTCGCACCAGGATTCCCTCCTGTTCCACCCGCCAGTAGATGTGCGAGGGTCGTTTATTGAAGGTTGGCGAATCGGTGTAATATGATTCGGAAACCGGGTGCAGGTATTCCATGGTTATACGCATAAGCTCGCGTGGGGGCAATACCAGCGCCCCCTCTGGTGTGAGCGGATGGAGCGCTTGCAGGGCGGGGATAAACGTTTCGCGCACAACCCGCAGGCCGGGGCTCAGCACCACTCGTTTGCCCATTTTTGCAAGATGTAGCACATGGGCCAGTGAGCCATCCGAGAAGAGACTATCGGGCGAAAGGAAGATGAGTGCGGCATCGGCATGGTACGCTGCCCGTATAGCCAGCGAATGACAGAATAACAACCCCTCAAAAGCGATGGTATTGGTTGTCTCTTCGGGAATTTCGACGATTTTCACGGGCACCATGGCCTTGAGCCGCGCAAAAGACGGTACGTCCTGTATTCGTTCGATGTCGCTCGGCTTGGTATAGATTTTGAACAGCACGTCGTCATCGGGGCCAAAGGCCCCCAGGTTGCCGGGCGACAGCAGGTTGGGCAGGGCAAAGTTGAGAAACAAATCGCTATATGTTTTGCCCCAGAAAGCTATAATCAGGTGGAATCTCATATAGTTGCCTCTGGTAATGGGTCTATAAACTGTGTTTGCCACGCAAGATGTGGGCGGATAATCCCAAACTCGCCGCCGAAATACTCCTGGCTAATCTGCCCACTATCGTGAACATGAAACGAGACGGCATAGTCTTGAAAGACTTGCACGTCTGCTTTTCCCCTGGCCAGAATAACAGACACACTATAGGTGCCGGTATTTAAAAAGTTCGCTGGAATACAACATACGGTTTCAAACATCCCAGGATTATGCGGTTTTCCTCCAAACGCATCTTCTGTTTTAGACACAGATTTGAGATTGGAGGACACAAACGCAATACTCCCCAGTTCATCTCGGAGCCAGATAGAGACGTACAGATGGGTACCTTCCTGCAAATTCCAGTAGGTAATGGAAACGTGTATATCTTCTGATATAGTCACCTCGGTAGACGGGCCGCTTCTGCCGGTTTGGAGAATGCGCACAGCATGGAGACGGGCTATATCATCGCCTGGCGCATGCGCCATATCGGGCCAGACCATCTCGCCCCCGGCGGTCCGCACCATGCCGAGGTACTGCTGCACAACGGATGCCGTCTTGCCAATCGCCGCGACCTGGCCATTATTGAGCAACAGGGCCCGCTGGCACAGGTTGGTGATATTGCCCATACTATGCGAAACGAGGAGGACGGTTCGCCCCCCCTTACTCACTTCGGCCATCTTGCCCATACATTTTTTCTGAAACTCAATATCGCCAACGGCCAGGACTTCATCCACGATTAAAATATCTGGTTCCAGATGGGCGGCCACTGCAAACGCCAACCGTACATACATCCCGCTTGAATAGCGCTTGACGGGTGTGTCAATAAACTTTTTGACCCCGGAGAATGCGACAATCTCATCAAATTTGCGGTCAATCTCCGCGCGGCTCATGCCAATGATGGCCCCATTCATATAGATG
Source organism: Chloroflexaceae bacterium (assembly GCA_034437375.1). Classification (GTDB taxonomy): domain Bacteria; phylum Chloroflexota; class Chloroflexia; order Chloroflexales; family Chloroflexaceae; genus JAAUSY01. Next base: position 10,912 of record DAOTUK010000064.1, read on the forward strand.
TTTTCTCGCCCCGTCAAGTCCGGGTGAAAGCCGGTGCCAACCTCTATCATACTGCCAAGGCGCCCCTCGATAACTGCGCGACCGCTGGTTGGCTTGATGATACGCGCAAGAACTTTCAGGAGCGTAGATTTGCCGGCCCCGTTGCGGCCAATAATCCCGATAACCTCCCCTTGCTTTACTTCAAAGGAAACATCGTTCAAAGCCCAGATAAGGTCATCGCTGGTCTGTCCATTCTGTTCTAGCCGCGCGGTATAGCGGAGATCTCGAAAATTCTTGAGCGGTTTCAGCATGAAATTTGCGATAACCCCAAGCGGGGTACGCGAAAATTCCTCCTTCAACCCGATGCGGTAGCATTTGGACATATTTTCAACACGAATAACAACGTCACTCATACGTTACGATACATCCACAATAATACTTTCAAGCCGCTGAAAGACCAGAAACCCACTGACAAGCAGAATAATGGTGGTGATAGCTCCGATACCAATAAAATCCCATGGCATCGGGTTGGTAGATAGAATGGCCGCGCGAAACCCTTCGATGATACCGACCATAGGATTGAGCGCATATATCGTGAGATACCGCTCAGGAATAAGGGATGCGGGGTAGAAAACGGGCGAAACGTACATCAGCGCCATGGTAATAATGTTCAAGAGATAGCCTATGTCCCGATATTGCACCGAGGTGACGGCAACCCACATACCCAGGCCCAACGCTGCGCCCATAGCCATCAATATTAGCAATGGCAAGTAGATAATCAATGCATTTGGAACGATACGATACCAGACCATCATCACAACGAGCAAGATCATTGCAATAAAAAAGTCTACCAATTTGCTCAGTAGAACAGATAGGGGCAAAATAATCCTTGGAAAGTATACTTTGCTAATGAGTCCCATTCCCGCGGCGAGACTATTGCTAACGCCACCAAGCGCCGAAGAAAAGAATGTCCAGGCGGTCAGGGCGGTATAGACAAAGATGGTAAAGGGTGTGCCTTCAGACCCGATGCGCAGCAGCATGCTAAAGACGATGGTGAAGATGATCATGGTTGCCAGGGGCCGCAGGATAGACCAGGCCGGCCCAAGAATAGTCTGGGTATACTGGGTTTTGAGATCACGCACGACCATCAGGTAGAGCAATGTGCGATAGTTCCATAGTTCGCCAAGGTTTGCTATCGTCCAGTGCGATGTGGGTTCAATAATTATTCGTGGTTTGGGAGATTCGTTCTCCCCGGACGGGTGTTCAATTGTAGGAGCGTTTGTTTTCAAAAGAATATTTTCCCCTTGTTCTCTACCTCAAACGAAACATTTTTCAGGGCTAAGATAGCCTCATTGCTGGCTATCTCATAACGTTGCCCTGGAAAAAAACGCTTTAGACAAGGGAATTAGAATCATGATTGAATTGGATAACAATGTCGTTCATACATTCAGCCCCGCTTGTTTTTCTCGTACGGTTTGTGTTAAACTGCCGCAGCATAAACTGCCGCAGCATAAACCGCATATGAACGGGATACCGCCCTACAAAGTACCCCAGTCTTAGCAAAAGATGTCCACCCGTGATAAACCTTTGTCCCAAGTATATTAGCATATTAGCAGGTGTGAAGGGCGTGGCACTAAGATTATTGATAACATTTGTTAATAGATTATAGTTATCATTGATAATACCAAATTTATCAACAAAATCAATATCATCATCTGGATTAAAATACGCAAGCCATTTATATTTGTATTGGATAAATAACCACAAATCAGAAAAACTACGTATTCGGTTGTTAGTTAGACGATCTATCTTGTTTATTACTTTATTTGAAGCTCTGATGGCATTTTTCCAATTGCCCGACTTTTTGCCGATATGAAGAGCAATATGGTGATTTGCGTAATAATGGTGTTGTTTGTTTGTATGATAATAGGCCCAGGCTATAACTCGTGCTAAATCAAAGTTGCTTATATCGCCAATATGTCGAGATTTATCCGTAATATCTACGCCGAAAGCCTCATCAGAGTCCTGAATAACATAGATACTCTCTATATTGGGACATGCTAACGCAATATAGTCATCGTCTATGGTAGACTTCGGTGATACATCTGTGCGTTGTGGGTATATCATCAACGGGTGGAGATGAAAGCATCGTGCGAGGATACCTTCCCCCTTAACAGGCCAGTACAAATGTGATGGCCAGGTACTCAAGTAATCTGTTCCTAAAAAACACGCTTTGCTGTGTAGGTGGAGATGCTCCAATCCCAATTTCACCAACGAACCCGATGAGACTGAGATAGTTCTATCTTCTTGGGAAAAATATTTTTCTATCAAGGCCGGTACAAATGTTTCATGGGTCACTCGAATACCCGCAATCAAAACTACTCGGTAACCTTGCTCAGCGAGCTGTACAATGGTTGCAAAGGTTCCGTTAGACCAGACTGAATCGGGGGTCAGGAAAATTAACGTAGCTCCCTCTTTATTTGCTGCTTCAATAGCACGGATTTGATAGTTTGTCATCGTTTGTAAACGATCGAACGTTTCATCCTCTATAATGATTATTTCGGTAGTAATAATATCAGATACGCTATGAAACACTTCAGACGCTTGTATCTTTCTTGCGTCGTCGGCTGTCGTGTATATTTTATACACAGACCCTCGGCGGTTTTGGAAAACTGGTAGATTACCTGGTGATAGCTGGCAAGGAAGTGCAATATTCAGAAAGAGATCAGTGTAAGCAGTTCCCCAGACAACTGTTATCAAATGGAATTGTATCATCAAGCAGGCTTCTTTCGCTATCCCATGCAAGATTTTACAAAAAAGAGCATGTAACGTCTACGGTGGTGAGCGGTAGCGCACAAAGGCTTCAGTCGCTTGCGTGGATTTAAATTATTCTGTACAACGGTAAATACACTTTCAGACACCAACTTGCTCTTGGGGAGCATGTCTGAGAACCTCCATCCTGTTGCCAGGTCAACTAGTTTTGTCTATTCCTTCACCACATATCCCGCCGGAACATTTGTCCAGGGGAGCGTCTTGGCGGCGTTGAAGCGCACCATAGGCGGGTAGCATGAGCATCGGGTCAAGCCGGGTTTCAAGGGTATTGTGCCAATATTGCCCCGTATACCCTTGCGATGTTTTTATTCAAAATAAATAAACTCGTAGTCGCCAGTATATCCAACACTATTATACAACCATATCCACTCGGCGGTGTCAAAGAAGGCCTCGGCGGTAAGGGCCCAGCATTGCAGGTTAAACAGTTCTAGCTCATTACGATAGCTTTCAACCATGACATATTTGTTTTTGCCGACGCGCTCAATTTCTTGCAGGGCGGTATGCAACTCGAAAAGACGCAGGTTGTGCAACGCGCCAAGCGAGATCACCAGGTCAAAGGAGTTGTCGCCCCAGGGGTAGCGATCCTGCGCGCGGTAGCGCACCAGCGAGGGGCGGATGGCTTCTGGCGCGTCGCTCAGGCCGTGGCGCGAAATATCCATACCCACCACTTCGGCGTCGGGCAAGAGCTGGTGAAATTCGTAGAGCAGGTGCGCTTTGCCGCATCCCACATCCAATATCTTAGCATTCGGCGGAAGCTGGTAAACGTCAATGAAGCGTTCGGCGACCGGCTTCCAGCGTCCGTCGTAGCGATAGCCGCCATACCCATAGCGGCGGTCGCCATCCCAGTAGTCGTACTCGTATTCCCTGGCTTTTTGCATACATTCGACTTTGTTGTCGTTCATACGCGCCAGGTAATCGCGGTTAGTCTTCTTGTGTAGCGGGGTGACAATATGGAGCAATCGGCCCATGGTAACGGATTCCTTTCTCTCGGCTAGGGTTTATGCTGATAGGTCAGGGGTTGTTGCACAATCGCGTCCCAGTAGTGTTCAACCCACGCGACAACCTCAGCCAGGCCCGTTTCCATCGTCATCTGGGGTTGCCAGCCAAGCTCGCGGCGGGCCCGGCTTGAGTCTATCACGTATGCGGCATCCTGTCCAGGACGCTCTCCCACAACTTTTGTTGCCGCTTCAAAGGGCTTGCCCATACGGGCGCAGATAAGCTGCACTACGTCGCGCACGGCGATACCCTCATCGGGCGAGAGGTGGTAGATGTTCCCAACCGTGCCGCGCTCCAGGACGGCCAGTTCGCCCCGCGACACATCGCGGATATGGATATACGATTTCACCGCCACGCCGCCGCCGTGCAATTCAATCGTCTGGCCCTGTTTGATGTAGATAACCGAACGCGGAATAATCTTGAATAATTGTTGGCGTGGGCCATACACATTGGTGGCCCGTATGGTCAGGAGCGGAAACCCATATTGTCTGGCATAGGTGTGCAGCAGCATATCGGCGGCCGCTTTGGAGGCGGCGTAGGGGGTGCTTGGGTTGAGCGGTGTTTCTTCGGTCACGGTGCCCACGCAGTTGCCATAGGCCTCTGGCGAGGAGATGTGCAGGTAGCGTTGCAGATAGTCCTGCTTGCGCAGGTGGTTGACGAGCAGCGCCAACGCGACGGTGTTGGTTTGAAACCAGTGTTCGGGGTGTTCCCAACTGGGGGCTACTTCGCTCTGGGCCGCAAAGTTGACGATATACTGCGGCCGTTCGCTATCGAGCATATCGAGCAACGCGGGCATGTCGTTGTTCATATCGGCCTGGACGTAGCGGTAGCGCGAGAGGTCGGAGCGGGTTTTGTATTTCAGAAAGAGGTCGGATCGTTCGGGCGAACGGCTCACGCCGATAACCTCGTACTCCGGGTTATCCAGCAGCAGGTCTACAAAGTCCTGCCCCGAAAACGAGTTGGCTCCAAGGACAACTATTCTGGTCATAGGGTACTCCTTATTTTTTCATGGCTCTATCGTACCAATTATGGCTGTTCTGGCGGCTGATGGTCATGCACAAAGAAAGCCTGTCCGTGCCACCCATAGGGAAGGAAGGGCGAATAGGAGAAGCGTTCCTGTGCGCCAAACACCTCCGCGAAGGCGCGACGCTCACCCATAGCCGGGTTGGCGCGGTTGCAGTTGTAATCATCAAACAGCAGCACACATCCATCTTGCAGCAAGTCTTGCTTGAGCAATTGCTCAAGCACGGTAACGGTTGAGGTATACATATCGCAGTCAACGTGGATCAGCGCGGCTTTGCCGGCCGGCAGCGCGGTCGCCAGCGTCTCCTCAAAGAAACCTTTGGTAATGTGTATCTGTTCGGGGGGTACTATCTTCGAGAGTACGCGGAAAATCCTGTCGGGCATTTCCTCTTCAAGCGCCATAGAACCCTGGAACCACACCTTGTTGATGCGAACTTCGTAGCTTGCCTGGTCAACAGGCGAGGTGATCTCTGGCAAGCCTTCAAAGGAGTCATACAGGTAGAGCGCGCCGGGATAGCGGAATTGCTGCATCAGCGTGGCCATCAGGCGGGCGGTATATCCGCGCAGGGTACCAAATTCCAGGATGTGGCCCTGTATACCGGTGCCGGTGATGTACTCGATACAGCGGCGAAATGCTTCACCATACACAACGTCGGCACGCGGCCGAGTATACCCCAGGGGGGGCAATAGGGTGGGATCTATCTGTTCTAGCATAGTGGGGGGTAGCCGTTCCAGCGTCGCGGGGGGTAGCTGTTCCAGCGTCGCGGGGGAGAGGCGTTCCAACGCCGTCGGGGGTAGCCGTTCCAACGCCGTCGGGGGTAGCTGTTCCAGGATTGTGGGGGGAAGCTGTTCCAGCGTCGCGGGCGAAAGTTGTTCCAATGTTTCGGGGGGCAATTGCGCAAGCACATCGGGGGCGAGATGCACGAGAATATCCGGGTGCAGGCGCACAATAATCTCCGGGAGCAATTGTTCTACCACGGCGGGGGTCAGGCGGGTCAGTACGTCGGGCGAAAGTTGTTCCAACGTTTCGAGGGAGAGCCGTTCCAGCACCGTGGGCGAAAGCTGTTCCAGCGTCGCGGGGGGTAGCTGTTCCAACACGGCGGGGGAGAGCCGTTCCAATGCCGTGGGCGAGAGCTGTTCCAACACGGCGGGCTCCAATTGTTCGAGCACGGATGGATTGAACCGTTCCAACACCACTGGAACAAGACATGCGACGATGTCCGGGGGCAATTGTTCGAGCAAGGCCGGGTCAAGGTGTCTGGTTACCTGGGGATCGAGAAAAGCCAGCAGAGGGGGCCCCAGACGGTGCCAGGCCGTTATCGCCTGGTGTCGAACCATGCGGCGAAGTACGCTGGCTGTTTGTTGTTGCTTCATATAGTCGTGTCCTCGTTTCCTGCGTATATCAAACGATGCGCTGTAAGGCTACACGGGCTTTTTGCAACTGCTGCGCTTTGCGTGCTTCCTGATCGGTGGCCGTGTCGGCAAAGCGGCGGCGGGCGCTGCCGGCGGGCAAAAAATCGTTCAGCATAATGCAGCACCACTTCACCTGGTAGACCGGCAACAGCCGACGGAACCGCGCACGATGGGCGGGCGGGTCGGTGGTATATTCGGCGGCTACCTCGGTTACCTGGTCAACGTAGGCCATGGGCACGGGCACGGCTGGCTGGCAAAAGAAATCGCCTACCAGTTTAGCCGGGTCGTCCCATCCGGCATATTCAAAATCAAGAAAACGTAATTGCTGGTCGCTGTCGGACAGGATGGCGTTGTGAAAGCCAAAATCGGAGGGCGACAGACAGCGATCCGTGGGGGATACCTCGGTATCGAGCGCCAGGCCTGGCGAGGGTACCTCGCTGGCTACCGCGGCATGCACCGTTTGCCATACCGCCTGTAAGTCGTGCTGGATGAAGCGCACAGCGTCGCGGTTGATAGGCTGTGTATCGTCAATGCGTTCAAGCCGTTGCAAGCGTCGTTCGACCGTGGCCAGGTGGTCGGCAATCGTAAAGCACGCCTCGGAGGCCGGCGGCAGTTGGTGGGCCTGGGGGTGGTGGCGGTGCTGGTTGAGGGCGCGATAGAACGCGAGGGCTTGCGATACGGCGGCGTCGCCTACCTCGGCGGGTTCGAGCCGCCGCCCCGCGACAAACTTGTACAATCCAAGCGCGTGGTCGCAGTCGTAGGCCAGCGGTTGGGGGATGCAGCGTATACCACGTTCCCAGGCAAAGCTGGCAAAGGCAAACTCGGTGCCCAGGCGGTCGCGGGGGTCGTCCGGGTGTTGGAAGTAGGCTTTGAGCAGGGCCGTACCGCTGTCGCTCTCTACCCGAAAGACGCGATTGTTCGCCCCCCCGCTCAGCGGAACGAGCGCCACCGGGCCCCGAAAACCGGCCTGGTGCATCATGCGGGACGCCGCCTCGGTTATCGGCTCGTCAGCTATTGTGATTGTCGGGTCATCTGTCATCATAGCAAGTACGCAGCAAGCTCTGTCCAGGCCGTAAAGCGCCGGAACCCGTGTTCGTCGCCGGTGTTCTGGTTGGGGTCAAAGAGTAAGCGCTCTACGGTAGGCGGAAAGGCCGCTTCGGCCAGAAATTCGGGCAAGTCATCAATAAAATGGGTACACCCCACGCTGGCGATACGCTGGATTTTCTCCTGTTTGGTTAATTCAAAAAATACCTGTTCGGACGACAAACCAATGTGGGCCGGGTCGAAAAACCCGTAGTGTTCGAGCCACCCGCGGGCGGACTGGTGCAGGTCGAAAGCGGGGCCCCGAAAGGGATGGCGTGTCTTGTGGCTGATAATGCACACGGCAACCCCCTGCTGCTGGCAGCGCAGAAAGAAATCTATCACACCGGGGAAGGGGGCCGCCTCCTGCATACGCGGGCCATAGACATAGCCTTGCATTGCAGTCCAGGTGTCTTCCTGTCCACACTGGCGCAGATAGTCGCGCACGGCCCCTTTGCTTGCGGGTAGCTCCGGCGGAATGTGGTTTTGCTCCAGCGCAACCTGGTGAAACAGGGTATCGTAGCAAACGATCGTATTGTCAAAGTCAACGCCAATATGCATAGTGTAGACCTGCCTATTCCAGGGTCATATCAATGATGGGGCGGGCTACCTTGCCGGCTTCCAGATCATCGAGGGCGGCGTTAATCTCGCTCAGGCGGTAGGTCTGGGGCATCAATACGTCAAAGTTGAATTTGCCAGCCTCCATCAACGTACAGTAGCGCGGGTAGTCGCGGTCGGGCACACTATCGCCGCCCCACGTGCCAAGCAGTTGCTTACCCTGGTTAAACTGTTGCGGGTTCAGCTCCACCTGTTCGCCATGGTGGGCGTTGCCAATGATAACCGCGGCCCCGCCCTGGCTCCGCACGCTCAAGAGGGCCTGGGTCATTACCTGGGGGCGGCCGCTGGCTTCAATGGCGCGGTCTACCCCGCCCGGACACATACGCTTGATAGCCTCAACCGGGTCTTCCTCTCCCGCGTTGATAGTATGGGTTGCCCCCATCTGGCGGGCCAGGTCAAGTTTGGCGGGCAATATATCTACGGCGATAATCGGGATACAGCCGGAGACTGCGGCGGCCGCAATGGCACACAGCCCTACCCCGCCGCTCCCAAAAATAGCTATGCTCTGGCCGGGGCGGGCCTGGGCGGTATTGAACACGGCCCCAACCCCCGTTGGCACCGCGCACCCAAGCAGGGCCGCCTGGCGCATGGGGAAGGCTTCTGGGAGCGGGGTCAACCGGTTCTCGCTGATTACGGCATAGCGGCTAAAGGTGGTAATTCCTCCGGCGTTGACGGTCGTTCCATTCCACTGGTAGGTAGTGCCCGGCACATTCATACCGCTGCCCTTAATCCACGAGAGGATGACCCGATCACCCGGTTTGACCTTTGTCACGCCCGGCCCAATATCGTACACCGTGCCGCTACCCTCGTGGCCCAGACAGTGGGGCAGGAAGGGATCGTTGCCGCGGTGGCCCCGCGCTTCCAGCACCTGCGTATGGCACACGCCACTATAGGCAATGTCAACCACTACCTGGCCAGGCTTCAGGGTCGGCATCTCTAGCTCATCCAGTACGAGCGGTTTGCCCAATTCAACCAGTATTGCTGCGGTTGTCTTCATCAGAGCGCCTCCATAAGAACAATTATTAAAGGAAGTGTTGAAATATCCGCGAAACGGTGTCGGTAATATCACGGGCGGTCAACCCCGTTTGTTCGCGGGCATAGGCTTGCTCGCCGGCTTCGTGTATGAAGCTGTCCGGGGTGCCTATGCGACACAGGTAGGTATCATCGGGGTAGGGATGATCAGATAACCATTCAGCGACGCTACCACCAAGCCCGCCCAGAATGGAATGCTCTTCAATCGTCGCTACCATGCGATACCGCTTAAATATATCCATGAGGAACCTATCATCCAACGGCTTGACGGTATGCATACTCACCACCTCGACGGAAATATTCCTTTGCGTCAGTTCTGCGGCCGCTTCCATCGCCACGGGCAACATCGTGCCGGTGCTGAGCAAACAGCCATCGGTGCCGGTCTGCATCACGATACCCTGGCCAATTTTGAAATCGGGCGGCTGTTGATGTACCACCGGCTCGCCCTTTTTGCCCAGACGCAGGTAGACCGGGCCGTTGTGGGCTATGGCGGCTCGCAAGGCCAACCGCACTTCCACCGCATCAGCGGGACACACTACCGTCATATTCGGTAAAATACGCATCATAGCAATATCTTCGCAGGCATGGTGGGTTGCGCCAAGCGAGGCGTAGGAGAGCCCGGCCCCGACGCCGACAATAACAACCGGGACGTTGTGGTAGCAGACATCTATGCGTATCTGCTCGTAGCAGCGGGTGGTGATAAAGGGGGTGATGGTATAGGCCACCGGGCGCAAGCCCGACAGGGCCATCCCCGCGGCTACCCCTAGCATGTTCGCTTCAGCGACGCCACAGTTAAAGAAGCGTTCTCCAAACGCCGCTTTGTAGGAGTCGAAGAGCCGATTACCTATATCGCCAGAGAGCATGACAATCCGGGGGTCTTCGGCGGCCAGGGCGTTTATTTCGGCAGCAAATGCGTTTCTCATACTAACCCAAGCTCCATTCTGGCTTGCGCTACTTCTTCGGCGGTTGGAATACGATAGTGCCAGTTGTTATCATCTTCCATAAACGAGATGCCTTTACCTTTGACCGTGTTGGCGATAACGACCACCGGTTTTCCGCCGCTATCGGGAACCGTACGCAAGACCTGCACCAGAGCGGCCATATCGTGCCCATCTACCTCGTGGGTGTTCCACCCAAAGGCTTCCCACTTCTGGCGCAGGGGCGAGAGCGCCAGCACTTCATTGCTGCGCCCGGTGGCTTGCCATTTGTTGTAGTCTACAAAGGCCATCACAGTATCTACCTGGTGCGCGGCGGTCATCATAGCCGCCTCCCAGACCGACCCTTCGTTACATTCGCCATCGCTCATCACCACAAACACGCGGTAGGCTTGCTGCTGGATGCGTGCGGCCAGGGCCATCCCCAGGCCCAACGGTAGCCCGTGCCCCAGTGAGCCGGTAGAGGCCTCGATACCCGGCGCACAGCCCAGGCTCGGATGTTCGGCCAACGCGGTGCCATCCTGGTTGAAGGTGTCGAGCAGGTCGGGCGAGAAGAAGCCGCGATAGGCCAGCGTTGCGTATAGGGCGGTTGCGGCATGCCCCTTGCTGAGAATACAGCGGTCGCGCTCCGGGGCGTCTGGTTGGGCCGGGTCAATACGGAGCGCCGACCAGTACAGCGCAACCAGTATATCTACACAAGACAATGCCGAACCGAGATGGGGGGTACCGGCGGCATGGGACATCTCAACCAGTTTGCCCCGAATTGTCCGGGCGATAGCGTCCAGTTCGTCCATATCAATGGGCTCATTGGAGGAGTGGTTGTGCATAGTAGAACCTCGTTCCGTGTCTTTCTTGTTTTATTTCAAACCAAGCGATTGCATCATTTTGATGTTGTAGTAGCGTATGTTATCCATCGGGTCGGGTATTTTGCCGCTCTGAAAGGCCGCAACCAGATCGCGTACGGCATCTTCAACCGTATGGCGTGGCGCAAATTGCAGTTCTTGCTCAAGTTTCTTCGATGAAATGTGATAGGAGCGGTTGTCATCGGTAGGGGTTGTGACGATTTCTACATCATCACCCACCACGCCCCGCACTAGATTGGCAATGTCGGCAATACGCAAATTATGGTAGCCGGCGTTGTAGATTTTGCCGTCAATGGCTTCATCTGGCCATTCGAGCGTTTTGATGTACAGGTCGGTCATATCTTCTATGTGGATGTTGGGCCGCATCTGCTGGCCGCCAAATACTTTGATGGTGCGGTTGTTGACGGCGTGGTTGGTCAAGATGTTGACGGAGAGGTCAAGCCGCAGGCGGGGCGAGTAGCCGCAGACGGTGGCGGGACGCAACACCAGCACCACAAAGCCGGGTTCGCGGGCCTCAAGCAGCACATCCTCGCAGAGCGCTTTGTATTTGGAATAGTCGGTCAGGGGGGTACGTTCTAGCTCTTCGGTCACATCTGGCTCGTCTTTAATGCCGTAGACGCTTGACGAGGAGGCGTAGATAAAGCGGCGCACGCCGCTCTTTTTCGAGACATCAACCAGGTCAAGAAAGGCATCATAGTTGATGGTCTTGCCCAGTTCCGGGTCGAGCTCAAAGCTCGGATCGTTTGAGATACACGCCAGGTGGATGACCGCATCACAACCAGGGATGTGCTGTTCCAGCAAGGCGCGGTCGCGTATATCGCCTTTGATTTGTTCGAGGTTGGGGTGATCTTTCACGGCGTCCAGCACATCGTCGCCGTAGATATACAGATCGAGCACTTTTACGCGGTAGCCGTTGTTAAGCAATTTGGGGATAAGGACGGCTCCGACATACCCGGCCCCGCCGGTGACAAAAACGCTTTGTATTTCACTCATAGCAGTTATTTATGCTCCTGTTTCAACTTTATGCTTCATGGGCAACCAGATTCAGCCGGGCGCGTATCAGGTGGGCCGCGTCCAGCAGGCTTGCAGCGGTGTGAAAGGTATCGCTGTCTGTTGGGGGCGGCTCCGTCGTAAGTAAGAACCCCGGCACACCCGCCGCCGCGCCGGCCTGCACATCGCGCAGCGAATCGCCCACCATAAACGAATCGTCAAGCGCAATGTTCCAATCCTGCCGGGCCTGTGTCACCATACCCGGCGCGGGCTTGCGACAGGAACACACCTGACGGTACAGTCGTACGCTGGCCTCTGGTAGATGCGGACAGTAGTATAACACATCCAGGATAACCCCTTCAAGGGCCAGGGTACGCACCAGTGCGTTGTGAATGTCGAGTAAATCGGCTTCGGTCAACAACCCCCGCGCAATGCCCGACTGGTTTGTTACCACAATGAGGAAGAAGTGTTCTTGCAATAGGCGCAGCGCCGGTACTACCCCCGGCAACAGGCGCAGGTCGGCCGCTCGCCGCAGATAGTGGACATCTTCGACCAGAACCCCGTCTCGATCAAGAAACATGGCCCGTCTGGGGCCATCGGGTCTGGATGGGGTTGGCGCTGGTGTTGCTACGGCCAGGCGGCTATGACTGGGGAGGTGCCGATACCGGTCGGTGGTGCAACCCGTGGGGAACATAGTCGTATGGGCGTGGATGTCCGGGTTCATTGCGCTGCTCGTAGTACTGCGGCACAGTCGGTCATACAATGGGTCAGGGCGTGGTGGGCCAGCTCCACACAGCCATATTCCTGGGCCGGTACATAAAAGTTCAGATGGCCCATATGGCGCAGGGGGTTGTCGGGTTTGAAGCCAGAGAACGTGATAATGTGACAGTTGCGGGCCTGACAGACGCGCACAGTGCGGAGGATATTGTTTGATTTGCCAGAGCTGCTAATGGCTATCAAGACATCGCCCGGCGCGGCCCATAGCTCCGCTAGACGTTCAAAGGCGAACTCGTACCCATAGTCGTTCGAGAGGGTGGTGAGCAGGGATTGATCGTAAAAGACCATGCTTGGGATGCCAACCGCGTGGCTTAAATCGTTATGGGTGTGGCTGGCAATCGCGGCGCTGCCACCGTTACCCACCAGCAGCACTTTGCTGGCCCCCGTACCCGCGGACAACAGTATCTCAACGGCGCGGTGGGTGCCGTCATCAAGCGATAGATTGGCCCCATCACTATCGGTCACTTGCACATGCAGGATGCTTTCTGCGAGGGTGCGAACGTAGGATGTGGCACTGATAGGTGGTATAGACACGTTTTTCTTCCTGGTATTTATTTTAATAACGTTTCAATATGCTTGAACAATGGTACCCGTTCAACCGGCTTCTGGTTGCCTACGGTAAGCACGGCCTGGGCCCCAACCGCGTTGGCGATAAACCCGACGATTTCTATCGGGGGATTCTGGACATCACACAGGGCACAGACGGCCAGGACAGCATCGCCAGAGCCAACCCGGTCAACAATGTGGCTGACAAAGGCGGGTACCTCAAAGAAGCCATCCGCTTTGCTATAGCAGAGACAGCCGCTTTTTCCGCGGGTAATCATAATGCGTTCACAGGCGGTTCTTTCGGCAACATCAAGCACAATATCGCGCAGATCTCTGGTCTGGTCGCGGACTTCCAGGCGAATTTCTTTTTCTGAGATGGAGATGTAGTCTGCACGGGGGTATTTTGAGATGAGGTTAAATCCATGGTTGCCGGCGTTGGTCTGCGTATTCACAGCGAGATAGGGTGCTTTGGCGCACAAGAGCTTGACCACCTCCGGGGTAATCATTCCATGGCCATAATCTGTGACGATGACCACATCATAGTGCGGTAGCGCTTGCTCAAGGGCGTCGCACAATGCCTGGGTACATTCGTCGCTATTGGGGGTTTTATCCATCACATAGATTTCAAATAATTTCTGAAATGGATAGGTTTCAACAAAGCGCCGTTTGACAATGGTGGGGGCATTATCCATGGTAATAAAAGTAGGCGCAACATTTGCAGCAAGTTTATCACGGATAAAGTCTTCGTGGGAGTCAAACGCGCCAAGCAAGGTCATCACCCCAACCTGCTCGCTAAAGGCGGCGGCATGGTTGGCGACGGCGAGAATACCGCCAGCGAAAATCTCGCTATGGCTATAGCGGGCGGCCAGGATAGGCTCCTTCCCCGACTTGCCCATAGTCTCGCAATATTGGTATTCGTCTATAATAGTTTCGCCAATGACCAGGGCTTTGAGGGTGCGGGTTTGTTCCAGATAGTGCAGCACCTGCGAAGGTTGGTAGCGCACCGTAAAGCTGGCGAGATAGTCAGTCACCTCTTGCGGAAAGACCGACATATGGCGGTTGATCAAGTTGGATGAGCTAAAGGTGATGTCGTCCGTGAAGGCGAGTTCGCCGCCAACCGAGGTAATGGCTTCTTCTTCCAGCAAGATACCGCCGGTTTTATCTTTGTCAAAGTCTTTATAGTCCGGGCCTTTCACGTAGAAGTGGGGACGGAGCATATGGATAGCTTCAACGGCCATAGGCCAGCGGTTGAGAGCGACAAAATCTACACATGCGAGTGCGGCAATGGCCTCCAAGCGCAGGTGTTGGTTAAAGACGGGGCGATGGGGCCCTTTGTTGACGTGGGTATCGGGCGTCAGGGTCACAACGAGAACATCACCCATGGCTCTGGCTTGCTCAAAGTAGCGAATGTGGCCAATGTGGAGCAGGTCGAAAACACCATGACAGTGGACGATGCGCTTGCCTTCATTCCGCAGACTAGCCAGTATCTCTGATAGGTCTTCTAGCGATTGTATCTTCTTGTTTTTATCCATATTGTATCGGGTTCCTTGTGGGTAGGTTAGTTTGATTCCGTGGTTTTGCCTAAATATTTGAACCAATCGCTGGTTGCTTCAGCGATAGAGTGCTGCTCCCAGACGGGGGCTTCGCGCCAGAGGTCTATGTGTTCCAGCATAGTTCGCACGCCATCTTCAAAGCGTACCTGGGGTTGCCAGTGCAGGAAGGTCTGGATTTTGGTAATATCGGCAAAGGTGCAATCGGGCTCACCGGGTCGTTTGGGTACATACACCACCTCTCCACCAAACAGGCTTACCAACTGGTTGACGCTGTAGGTATTGCCCGACCCCACGTTGAATATAGTGCCCGCAAGGTCGGATTCGGCGGCGCGGACGAGCGCATCAACGACATCGCTCACAAAGGTAAAGTCGCGCGTCTGGGTGCCATCTCCCACAACGGTGAAGGGTTTACCAGCCAACTTCTGGGCCAGAAAGACGCCGAATACGGCTCCATACGAGCCGGTCGTGCGTGAGCGTGGGCCATAGACGTTGAAGAAGCGTAACGAAACACAGGGCATCTGGTAGATCTGGTGCCAGTGCATGACGTATTGTTCGCCCAGATACTTGGTGAGGGCGTAGGGGTACATAGGTTTGATAGGCGCGGTTTCAGGGGTGGGGTAAGTGTCTGGTATGCCATAGCACGAGGATGAGGCGACATAGATAAACCGTTTGACGTCGGCGTTGCGGGCCGCTTCCAGCACCGATACAGTGCCGTTGACGTTGGCGTGGTGGTAGTTCAGCGGTTGCTGAATAGAGGGTACGATGTCGGCCAGGGCGGCGACGTGAAAGACCCAATCTACGCCTTCAAAGAGCGGGGTTATCGTGTCAGGTGCGGCTATGTCTACCCGATGCAGCGTGCATTTCGGGTTATCCTGAAGATGGGCGATATTTTCCATTCGGCCCGTCGAAAAGTTATCCAGGATAACAACTTCGTGACCATCGGCCAGGAGCCGATCTACCAGATGACTGCCAATAAAGCCGGCTCCGCCAGTGACCAGTGTTCGATAGGTTGTGTTCAATGCTTTGTTCTCCTTACCTTCCAGGTTTCGTTTGCAACCACCCCTGATTGTGCAGCAAACGAGCAGTATATAACCTCTCCCCCCACCGCCGATGGTATGGTACTGATTGTACTCAATGTGCCATTTTATTGCAAGGCGGCGCGAGGTGGGGAGGTGGGGAGCGCGGGCAGGATACCCGCTTTGGGGCAAGCGAGACGCTCGCGCTCCCAGGAGCGGAAAAATGTCTGGCACACCCCCGCGCTATCAATTGCTTGCGAAAAATACCAATTAGCCTTATCATCATTGACATGTGCCTGCCACATGCTACCCAGAATAGAAGGTATCGAGTTGTATACCACCACATATCCCAAAATGGAATTTGACCCATGAATCCAAACTCGCTGGCCTTGACGATGGCCTTTGTGACCACGGTTTGTCTGACGCCAGTGGTACGCTATTTTGCCTTGCGCTTTGATTTTGTTGACCACCCCGGCGAACGCAAAATACACCATACCCCCATGCCGCTCCTGGGAGGGTTAGCCATGTATCTTGCCGCCCTGGTGTCCATCACCCTCTTCATTGATAGCGACGCCTGGGCCCAGATTATCGCTATTCTGGGAGGCGCAACCTTCCTGCTCGTTACGGGGGTGCTTGACGACCGCAACCTGTTGCACCACCAGATAAAGCTCATGATTGCTATGCCGCTCTCGGCTATTACGCTCATCGTGGGCGGTGTCCACTTCGACTTTTTCGGGCTCTTGCTTGGCTCGCTGGCCCCGCCGCTGTTGCTCCTGGTAGCCGATTATCTTCTGACGTTTGTCTGGGTGATTGGCATTACCGCAGCGTTTAGCATCCTTGACCATATGGATGGCCTGTGCGCAGGGGTGGCCGCCATCGCTGCGCTGTTCTTTCTCGCCTTTGCCACGTTTAGCCAGCAAGTTCTGGTGGGGCCCCTGGCCGGCGCAATGTTTGGCGCGGCGGTCGGGTTTGTGCTGTGGAATTTCAAGCCAGCCAAGATTTTTATGGGCGATGGGGGGGCCATGTTCCTGGGCTTTATGATGGCCGTTCTGGGTATCAAATTGCGCTTTCCCGACCTGTCCATTACGACAAGCTGGATGATACCCGTACTCATTCTCGGCGTGCCTATCTTTGATACGACGCTGATTACCATCTCGCGCAGTCGGCGCGGGTTGCTGCCCTTCTCGTCGCCGGGCAAAGACCATACGGCCCACCGGCTGGTAAGCCTGGGCCTGGGGGTTCGCACCGCCGTGCTTGGCATGTATGCGCTTGGGGTGCTGTCCGGGGTACTGTCCCTGGCCGTGTTTGCGCTGCCTCCCTGGCTTGCCGCTATCCTGGGAGGGGGCGTACTGGTGGCAGGAGGCGTTGGTATCGCCTTGATCGAACGCGCCCCCTACGAGCGACAAAAAAACAAAAAGGAACAACCTGGTGCTGCTTGATGTTGCCGTTATTGGCGCTTCGACGGCGGGACTCTATGCCGCCGAATATCTCGCACGGGCCGGTCAACAGGTAGCCGTCTTTGAACAACAGGCGGAACTGGCCCCGGCCCGACGAACGTACATTATTACGCCCCATCTTCAGACGATATTCCCAGACGTACCGCCAGCGCACATCTTGCACCATAGCCAGATTATGGCTGTGGAAACGGCCAGCGAACAGCTTACCGTTCATTTCCAGACCCCGGATTTGATTATTGAACGGAACGCCCTCACGCATCTGCTGGCCCAACGGGCGGCCCAATCGGGCGTGACCATACACTATGCCCACTGCTTCCAGGATGTCCGGCCCCACCCCCAGGGGGCGCTGCTCTCGTTGCACGATGCTGCGGGGCGGCCGGTCGAGGTGGTAGCACGGGCGATTATCGGCGCGGATGGGGTCTTTAGCACGGTGGCCAGTGCGGCCGGGTTGCCATTGCCGCCGGCCGTGCCCATTATTCAAGCCGAGGTAGATCTACCCGCGGGGTGGAATCCGACCGTTTCCAAGGTCTGGTTTGATACCGAGGAAACGCGCTTTTTCTACTGGCTCATTCCCGAATCGCCCCGACGGGGGGTTGTGGGACTGGCCGGCGACGACCCCGCGGTTATCCGGCAATTGCTGCAATCGTTTCTTCGCCGCCACCGGCTCTCCCCGCTGGCCTACCAGTCGGCGTATGTGGCGCTCTACCACCCCCGCTTGCGGCCCTGGGGCCAGGTGGGGAACGCGCCGGTGTTGCTGGTGGGTGACGCGGCCGGACAGGTAAAAGTAACAACGGTGGGCGGAACGGTCACAGGGTTGTGGGGGGCCAGGGCCGCGGCGCAGTCGCTGGTAGCGCAGACGCCCTATGCCCAGGAGATGCGACCGCTTCAGCGGGAACTTGCGCTCCACTGGCTTATTCGGGCCGTCCTGGAGCGCCTGGATAACCGCGGCTATGATCGGTTGGTACGCCATATGACCCTGCCCGTACGCCAGGTATTGAGCCGCCGCAACCGCGACGAAATGGCCCGCGGGTTCTGGCAACTGGCGTGCGTACAACCGCGCTTGCTGGCGTTGCCGCTCCGCACGCTGGTTCGCCCATCGTCAAATCGGAACAAGCGCAGCAAGGGTTGATGAGGGAAAGCGCAGCGTTGATGTCATCCTTGTCTACCATACCACGTCTGCATAAACTGTTGCTGCTCTTT
Organism: Chloroflexaceae bacterium; assembly: GCA_034437375.1. Taxonomy (GTDB): domain Bacteria; phylum Chloroflexota; class Chloroflexia; order Chloroflexales; family Chloroflexaceae; genus JAAUSY01. The sequence goes on from DAOTUK010000064.1 coordinate 29,222, forward strand.
TCGCCCTGGGTTATCTTTGCCCTTACCATACAGTTTTCCACACTGCGCGTTTCGCTGGCCTATATGCGCGGTTTTGTCGTCTCTATCCCCTACTTGCTGGTGCCCCTGCTCCTGCTCAAGCCGCACACGATAGTACGGCACTTTCCGCGCTGTGTCGCTACCTTCCTCCTCTTCGCCATACCAACCTACCTTTTTGGCGTTATCACCCGCCCCTACCTGGCCACCGATGCGCTGCGTATCTTTGTATTTATGGTACCCTTCTTTCTATACCTCCATTTCTTCCTGGATAGAGCGGAGATAGCGACCCTCACGGATATAGCCATGGTTATGATGGTGGGGTATGGGCTATTTCAGTATCTCGCGTATATGGCGGGCCACCCGGAGTATAGTACGTGGTTGCATGTGCAGCTTGGCTTCCAGCAAGACTACGGCATATTCCCCGATAGCCGTATATCGTTGTTGGGGGTGCGCGTGTCGTCGCTGGCCCTGGAGCCGTCCTACTTTGCCTATATCGTGGGGGTCTATTTCTTTGTCACCCAACGCCCCTGGGTACGGGGTATAATGCTGCTTGGCTATGCCTTGAGCTTTTCGCTGGTGTCGCTCTATGCGGTGGTGGGTATTGGCGGATACCTCCTGTTCAAAAAGCTGTGGCGATGGGACTACGCCCCGTGGGTCTATATGCTCATTATTTTCGCCGTGCATATCCTCTTGCGTACCACCCTGTTTGCCGAACGCCCCTACCCGCTGGCAGTGTTTGAGCAGGCGGCGGGCAGCATTGATTTCCGGTACGCCGGTCTGGATCGCTACCTGGCCGCAGACAGCCCGGTTGATTGGCTTATCGGGGTACAGGATATTGCTACGCGGAACGAAACCAATTTTGTTGTGACCCGGGCCCCGTGTAACATATCGTCTATCCTGGTGGACTTTGGCCTGGTTGGGGTTGGGCTGTATACCTGGTTGCTCTACCGGGTGAGCAGGCAGAATGAACTGGCCGCGCTGGCATTCTTCTTCTATGGGTTCAACACGTTCTATCTGGTGGAATGGCCCATTGTGGTCGTGTGTCTGTATCTCATCTACCACCATCAGATGTCCAGGGAACAACCGCTTGACCTGCTGGCGGAAGGACGGCGCGTGCTGGACAAACTCCCCGTGCGCCTGGCCCTCCGTGCCGAAATCTGGGTGGTGGGGGTGTGCGTTGCGGCCAGTGTGTTTCTGCGGTGGATGCTGCCGGTCGCGGTGGTGGTTGCGCTGCTGTTCTGGCTTTTGCGCTGGTTTGCCGCCGATTTGCCCATGCACCAGACGCCGGTAGATTGGGCCTTCGGGGTGCTGCTGGCCCTGGTTCCCGTGACGCTCTGGATTACCCCCGTACCCGACGTGACCCAGGCCCAGGTGTACCGGCTGGTGACGGGTATGGCGCTCTTGTATGCGGTGGTACATTGGGCCAATACGCGCGGGCGCTGGTTGCTGCTGGTGGCGGGGGTGGTGGGGTTCGGGGTGCTGCTGGCCCTGATTGCGCCCTTTAGCATGGTATGGATTGGGGGCAAAGCATCCTTTCTGCCGGAGACGATCTATACCCATCTGGTTTCGGCTCTACCGTTTAATATTCACCCCAACGTTCTAGGGGGCTATCTGGCCATGGTGCTGCCCATTCCGGTGGCGTTGCTGGTTGCGGGTTGGCCATCGCTCAGTTGGATAGTGCGGGTGCTGCTTGCGGTGGCCATCGTGCTGATGGGCGGGGTGTTGCTCCTGACCCAATCGCGGGGGGCTTGGATTGCGTTGGCGGTTGCGCTGGCGGTGCTGGTGGTGCTGGTGTGGCGTTGGGGCAAGGTGGCGCTGGCGATTGCGGCGGTGGTGGGGACGGGGATAGTCTTGTCGCCAGCGGGGGCTTTGGTGCGAGACAGGGCCTTCTGGGCCAGCAGCGAGCATCGGTTGGTGATCTGGGCCGACGTGCTTGGGCTTATCCAGGAGCATCCGCTGGTGGGGATTGGCCTGGGCGCTTTTCCGCATAGCTACCCGCTGGTTATCAATCCGTTTGGCCGCGTGGTGCATGCGCATAACCTTTTTTTGCAGGTGGCGCTTGATATGGGGGTCGTGGGGGGGGGGGCCTGGCTGGCCATTGCGCTCTTTGTGCTGGTGGCCGCGTGGGGTATCTACCGTGCCGGACAGGCGGCGGGGGATGACTGGCTGGTTGGTCTGGGTATCGGGTTGTTGGGGAGCCAGTTGGCCCTGCTGGTGCATGGGATGCTTGATTGTGTGATATGGGTACAGGTGGAGACGGCGGCTGTCGTCTGGGGCATCTGGGGGGTGACGGTGGCGGGGTGGGTTGTGCATTGCGCAGGGGGGCCTGGGGAAAATGGACTGGGAGGGCCGGACTCCCAGACGTTTCCCGCTCCAGAGGAAAAACGAAACCCTATGCCACCCCCAACCTACCCCAAATAGGAAAGTCCGGGTATAATAGGAATATGTCCATACGTTTTCGGGGCGCCGGGCGTGTGCTACGGATCGGCCGTGTCCGCTGCGCTCAACAAATCAAGCAAATCGCTCACCGCATGGCCCTGTTGGGCCGGGTGGCGCATGGGGCGCTCCGGGTGGATGGTGTAGACATTGCGGCGTCCTTCGCGCTCGTGGCTAATATACCCGGACTCTTCCAGGTCATCGAGCAAGCGTTGTACGGCCCGCTCTGTGATGCCCACGTGGGCCGCTATCTCGCGGGCCGTGAGGCGGTTATTTCTGGCTATGCACAGAAGTACCTGGGCATGGTTCGTAAGAAACGTCCATCCAGACATAGTTTGTTCCCCCCATTCTATTTATGACCATTATATCACGAAACATATGCCGTGCGGCGTATCGTACGCTAAATTTTTCGTGATATAATTATCGTATTATATCATGGGACGTATTCCGGTTTTCAGATCTGAATTGTGAGAGGGGCCGATGGAGAGAGAAAGCATTGAGCATATGGGGGTGTCCTACCCCGACGGACACACAGCACCCCACACGCGGCCTACCCTGCGTGAGATACCCGGCTGGCTCATCGCCTTGCTCCCGCTGGCCATCTTTGCTGGCTTTGTCAGCATGGTGGGGACGGTGGCCGGCGGCAAACCCATTGCGATAGCCTACCCCTGGATACCGTCGCTTGGTATTGCGTTATCGTTCATGGTAGACGGCCTGGGGTTGTTGTTTGCGTTGCTGGTCAGCGGCATTGGCACGCTGGTGGTACTCTACGCCAGTAGCTACTTGCATGGGCACACGCATATTCACCGCTTCTACGTCTTTGTCATGCTCTTTATGGTAGCGATGCTTGGGCTTGTGCTGGCGGATAACCTGATAACGCTGTTTGTCTTCTGGGAGCTGACCAGCATCACCTCCTACCTGTTGATAGGCTTTAGCCACCGCAAGAGCGAGGCGCGGGCCGCCGCGCTGCAAGCCTTGCTCATCACGGGTGGCGGCGGATTGGCGCTGCTCGCCGGGCTTGTGCTGCTTGGCATTGCAGGGGGCAGTTTCGAGCTTTCCACCCTGGCGCAGCAGGGCGACGTGGTACGCGCCAGTGGGCTGTATACGCCTATGCTGCTGCTTATTCTGGCGGGGGCGTTTACCAAGTCGGCGCAGTTTCCCTTCCACTTCTGGCTACCGGGCGCGATGCAAGCCCCCACGCCGGTCAGTTCCTACCTGCACTCGGCCACGATGGTCAAGGCGGGGGTCTATCTGCTGGCGCGGCTCACGCCGGTGCTTGGCGGTACGGCGCTGTGGCACGATGCGCTGGTGGTGGCGGGGAGCGCGACCATGTTGCTTGGCGCATACCTGGCCCCGCGCCAGGGCGACCTCAAGCGCTTGCTGGCCTACTCCACGGTGAGCGCGTTGGGCACACTGGTGCTGCTGATTGGTATCGGCACAACCATTGCAATTAAAGCGGCGGTCGTCTTTCTGATTGTCCACTCCATCTACAAGGGGGCTTTGTTTATGGTGGCCGGTATCGTTGACCACGAGGCCGGCACCCGCGAGATAGAGCAGGTACGCGGGCTGCGCCACGCTATGCCCTTCACGACGGCCGCGGCTATTCTGGCGGCTTTCTCCTTTGCCGGTATGCCGCCCCTGTTCGGCTTCATTGGGAAGGAGCTTATCTATGAGGCGAAACTGACCGCGCCGAATGCGTCGCTGGCCTTGACAACCGTGGCGGTAGTGTCCAACGCGCTGGTGGTGGCGGCCGGACTCACCACGCTGCGGCCCTTCTTTGGCAAGCAAGCCGAGGCCCCCAAGCACCCGCACGAGGCCCCGTTGCCCATGCTGGTGGGGCCGGTTGTGCTGGCCGGGTTGGGCTTGCTGGTGGGCATGTTGCCGCATCTGGTAGCCGAACCGCTCGTCGCGCCAACGGTTGCGTCTATCCTGGGGGAGAAGACCAAGGTGAAACTGGCGCTGTGGCACGGCGTCAACGATATGCTGATATTGAGCATTATCACCGTGATAAGCGGCGTGGGCATCTTTATGGGGCGCAGCATCTTTTGCCGCGCCGGGCGCGTGCTGGATGGCCTGGCCCGCGTGGGGCCGGAGCGTTGGTACGAGCTGGCGCTGGCCGGGTTGCAGTGGAGCGCCAACACCCTGAACGGCGTCATACAGCGCGGCGCGTTGCGCTCCTACCTGCTGGTTATCATTCTCACGACGGCGGGGATGGCCGCGGCGGCACTATCCCAGACGGTGGCGTTGGGCGATGTGCTGGTGGTGCCGCGGGCCGGCGTCTTCGAGTGGGCCCTGTCGCTGCTTATCCTGGTGTCGGCGCTGCTGGTGGTGATGGCCAGTTCGCGCCTCACGGCCCTGATTGCGCTTGGCGGGGTGGGCTTTGGTATTACCATGCTCTTTGTCTTCTTCAGTGCGCCCGACCTGGCCGCCACCCAGTTTGCCATCGAGACATTGACGGTGCTACTCTTTGTGCTGGTGCTCTATCGGTTGCCCAAGTATGCGACCCTCTCCAGTACATCGTCGCGGGTGCGCGATGCGCTGGTGGCGCTTGGCTTTGGCGGGGTCATGACGGTCATAGCGTTGGCTATGACGCGGCAACCCTTACCGTCGCACGTGTCGGAGTATATGGCCCAGGCCAGCGTACCGCTGGCGAACGGGCGCAACATCGTCAACGTTATTCTGGTGGACTTCCGCGGCATGGATACACTTGGCGAAATAACCGTGCTGGCCATGGCCGCTATCGGCGTGTACGCGCTATTGACGCTGCGGGCGCCGGGTACGAGCGATAGACCCCCGCCGCCGCAGGTACGCAAGACGCCGCCCCTGGATAGTCTTATTCTCTCCACGGCGGCCCGCTATCTTGCCCCGCTGATGGTGCTGTTTTCCTTCTACCTGTTGCTGCGCGGACACAACGAGCCGGGCGGCGGGTTTGTCGGGGGTCTGGTGGCCGCGTCGGCCTTTGCGCTCTTCATTGTAGCCTACAATGTGCAGCAGGCACGACAAATGCTACGGGTAGACCCGCGCACGCTGATGGGGGTTGGTATGCTGGTGGCGCTACTGAGCGGGGTACCGGCCCTGCTGCGCGATATGCCCTTTATGACGGGCATCTGGCTCACACAAAAGGTGCCGGTGATTGGCAAGGTGGGGACGCCGCTGGTGTTCGATGTCGGCGTGTATGTGCTGGTGGTGGGTATGGTGTTGACGATTGTGTTTGCGCTGGCAGAAAGGAGCGAGTAAGTATGGATGTGTTGCTGCCCATTGTGATCGGGGGATTGTATGCGTCGGGGTTGTATATGGTGCTGCGGCGCAGTCTGGTCAAGGTCATATTGGGGTTGTTCCTGCTTGGGCACGCTACGAACCTGCTGCTCTTTTCGGGGGGAAGGCTCACGCAGGGTAAGCCGCCGCTGGTGGCAGAGGGGGCTACGGCTCCCACCGAGGCGATTGCCGACCCGCTGGCCCAGGCGCTCATCCTGACGGCTATTGTTATCGGGTTTGGGGTACAGGCGTTTGCGATTGTGTTGTTCAAGCGCACCTACCAGACCGTCCAGACGGATGATCTGGATCGGCTGAAAGGGCAGTGAGAGGCGCGGCGACGCGAGGCGAAGAGGCGAGGCTACGTGAGACGAAGAGGTACCTATGAATGTATTGTTGTTTCTCCCAATCATCATACCCCTGCTGACGGCGGTCATACTGCTGCTGACGCGAAAGAGTATCCGCGCTCAGCGCGGGGTGAGCGTCGCGGGGGCGGCGGGGTTGTTTGCAACGGCGCTGGCCATCTTCGGGTCGGTGTGGCGCGATGGAATCCAGGCGGTGCAGTTGGGCAGTTGGCAAGCGCCGGTGGGCATTACGCTGGTAGCCGACCTGCTCAGCGCGATTATGTTGGTGCTGGCCGGGTTTATGGGTCTGGTGGTGGTTATCTATTCGCGGGTGAGCATTGATGAACGGCGTGAGGAGGCCGGCTATCACCCGCTGCTGCATGCGCTGCTGCTTGGCGTGAGCGGGGCCTTCCTGACGGGCGACCTGTTTACGCTGTTCGTCTGCTTCGAGATAATTCTGCTGTCGTCGTTTGTGCTGCTGGCGCTTGGCGGCGAACCCGAACAACTGGAAGGGGCCACCATTTACGTGACCATTAACCTGTTGTCGTCGCTGCTCTTCCTCTCCACGTTGGGGGTGCTGTATGGCAGCTTTGGCACGCTCAATATGGCCGACCTGGCCCTGCGTGTGCCGGCCGCAGAGGGCGGGCTTACCCCGGTACTGGCGCTGCTCTTTCTGGCGGCGTTTGGTATCAAGGCGGGCATCTTCCCCTTCTTCTTCTGGTTGCCCGCTTCCTATCACACACCGCCCATTGCCGTGACGACGCTCTTTTCGGCGCTGCTCACCAAGGTGGGCATATACGCCATGATGCGCGTGTTTCCGCTGCTGTTTGCCCAGGAGCGCATGCTCTTTCCGGTGCTGCTGACCCTGGCCGCGCTCACCATGATCATAGGCGTGCTTGGGGCCGTGGCACAGTATGACACGCGGCGGTTGCTCTCCTTCCATATCGTGAGCCAGATAGGCTATCTGCTGATGGGGGTGGGCTTGCTTACGCCGCTGGCTCTCACGGGGGCCGTCTTTTTTATGATAAACGTGATTATTGCCAAGTCGGCGCTCTTCCTGATGGGCGGCATTCTGGCCCGTATTGGCGGCACCTACGACCTGAAAAAGTCGGGCGGGATGTATGCCCGTTCGCTCCTGCTCACGGTGCTGTTTTTGTTGCCGGCCCTCTCGCTGGCCGGTATCCCCCCGCTGGCCGGCTTTTGGGGCAAGTTTCTGCTGGTGTGGGCCGGTCTGGAAGCGGGGAGCTATCTGGTGGCGGCGTCGGCGCTGGCCGTGAGTATTCTCACGCTCTTCTCTATGATGAAGATATGGGCCGAGGCGTTCTGGAAGGATGCGCCCGAACCGCAGGAAACGCCCATCAATCGGCAGACGATGCCGATGGCGGCGGTGTTGCCGGTGGTGGCGTTGGCCGCGCTCACGGTGGCGTTTGGGGTGGCGGCGGGCCCCACGGTGGAAGTGGCAGAGCAGGCCGCGGCGCAGCTCTTGCAGCCGGAGGGCTATATCCGGGCGGTGTTACCGGCCGCGGTTGGTGGTCTGTGAAGGGAGGGGAACAATGTTTTTGCTGAATGTGTTGTTGGCGGTGATGTGGGCTACACTCACGGGCCAATTTTCGCTGGTCAATCTGGTGGCCGGGTTTGGGCTTGGCTACCTGGTGTTGTGGCTCTTTCGCCCGGCCGTGCGCAGTAGTGGCTACTTTCGCAAGCCGGTGCAGGTAGTGGCGCTGGTACTCTTCTTCCTGAAAGAACTGGTGATAGCTAATATCAAGGTCGCTTTTCATGTGTTGTCGCCGCACAGCAGTTTGCGCCCCGGCATTGTGGCTGTGCCGCTTTCAGTACAGCGCGATATTGAGATTATGCTGCTGTCCAGCTTGATAACGTTGACGCCGGGGTCGCTGAGCCTGGATGTGTCGGAAGACCGTCGGGTGCTGTATGTGCATACCATTGACGTTGACGACGTTGATGCCTTTCGGGCCGATATTAAGCAGGGCTTTGAGCGGCGCATTCAGGAGGTGTTTGCATGACTCTTTCGACGCTGATTATGGTGCTGGTATTGCCGGCGTTGGCGCTGGCTATGGTGCTGTCCCTGGTGCGTCTGGCGCGGGGGCCACAGCTCCCCGATCGGGTGGTGGCGCTGGATATGCTGGCGATGCCGGGTATTGCGGTGGCGGCGGTGTGTGCGATTGCGTTTGACCAGCCGGCGTTGCTAGACGTGGCCAGCGTTATTGCGCTGGTGTCGTTTCTGGGGACGGTGGCGTTTGCCTACTATATGGAGCGGAGGTAGCCTGATGAGTGGATTGCTGGTTGAGGTGCTGGTGGTGGCGTTGCTGCTGGTGGGGACGCTGTTTATTGTGGTGGCGGGGATTGGTCTGGTGCGGATGCCGGATGTGTTTTTGCGCATGTCGGCGACGACCAAGGCGTCTACGCTTGGGATTGTGTGCATTATTGCGGCGTCGGTGCTCTACTTCGGCGACGCGACGATAGCGTTGCGGGGGCTGGCTATTGCGCTCTTCCTCACGCTCACCACGCCAATTGCGGCGCATATGGTGGGGCGGGCCGCGTCCGCCGACCCGGCCGTGTGTGTGTGGGAGGGTACGGTGGTGGATGAGCGGGAGCGGACATCCAGGTGATGGGGTGTCGTCGCTTTGGTATCGCCTGTATCATCGGTATCGTCAAACTGGCATACGTAGGCGGCAATACCACTTACGCTCCCGCTCCCGTCCCATAAAATGGCCCTTACGCACCCATCGTCATCGCCTGCACATCCTGCTCAACTGTGTTAATTGGCTTGATGGCAAACTGCTCCACCAGCACCTCCGTGACCCCCGGCGAGAGAAACGCCGGCAGTGTGGGCCCAAGCCGAATGTTCTTGACCCCCAACGAGAGCAACGCCAGTAACACCAGCACCGCTTTTTGTTCATACCAGGCGATGTCATACGAAATCGGCAAATCGTTCAGATTGGCGACACCAAACGCCTGTGCCAGCGCCTGTGCCACCACCACCAGCGAGTAGGAATCGTTGCATTGCCCCGCGTCGAGCACCCGCGGAATACCGCCAATATCCCCTAACGGCAACTTGTTGTAGCGATACTTGGCGCATCCGGCCGTGAGGATAACCATATCGTCTGGCAAGGCCTGCGCCACATCCGTATAGTAGGAGCGCGACGGGTGCCGCCCATCGCAGCCGGCCATCACCACGAAGCGCGAAATGGCCCCGCTCTTGACGGCCGCAACCACCTGGTCGGCTATCTGTACCACGCTATGGTGGGCAAAGCCCACGGGAATCTGCCCCTGTTCAAGCAGGGTTGGGGTGGCACTTTGTTGGGCTTTCGCAATCAGCGGGCCAAAATCCTTGGGTTGCCCCGCCACGCGGTTGGCGATATGCGGCACCCCCGGCCACCCGACCATGCCCGTGGTGAAGATACGATCCTGGTAGGCGGGGAGTGGCTTCTGGATGCAGTTGGTGGTCATCAGAATGGGGCCATTGAACGCGGCAAATTCTTCTTGCTGGTTCCACCAGGCCCCGCCGTAATTGCCCACCAGATGCGGATATTGCTTGAAGGCGGGGTAGGCGTGGGCCGGCAGCATCTCGCCATGCGTGTAGACTTGCACACCGGTGCCGGCGGTTTGCTGTAACAGGTCATCCAGGTCGCGCAGGTCGTGTCCACTGATGAGGATGCCCGGCCCCTCCTGGACTCCAAGCGGTACCTGGGTTGGTTCGGGGTGGCCATAGGCTGTGGTATTCGCCTGGTCAAGGAGTGCCATTACCTGTACGCCATAGTGCCCACAGCGCAGACAGAGCGCAACCAGATCGCCGATAGGCAGATCATCGTCAAGGGTTGACGCCAATCCCTCCTGGGCAAAGGCGGCGATGTCATCGTCGGTATAGCCAAGCACGTTGGCGTGGTCAGCATAGGCCGCCAATCCCTTGATCCCATAGATGAGCAGTTCACGCAGAGAGCGGACATCCGGGTGTAGCAACCCATCAGCACCCACCCCAACCGCCTGTCCCTTGCGAGCCAGCGCCTCCATAGTGCCGTCCCACGCCCACCGCGCCGGCTCCGGCAAGTGATCCAGACAATCGCTCCCGCCCGCGTGGGGACAGGCGGTCATCACCTTGTCGCGCATGGCGTCACGCAGCGCCATTGCTTGTGACGCCAATACGACAAAGCGGTCGGGGTCAAAGTTGACATTGGTGATGGTAGCAAACAACCCCTGCATCAGAAAGCGGTTGGTTTGAGCATCGGAGATACCCAGTTCACGCGCCCGCACACAATAGACTGACAGGCCCTTCAACAAATACAGCAGGGCCTCTTGCAACGCCGCCACCTCCTCCGATTTGCCACACACCCCCCGCACAGTACAGCCTTCGTTATGGACAGTTTCCTGACACTGAAAACAAAACATACTCATAGAAACACGCTCCTAAAATTTCTTCATACGCCAATCCAGAACCCTGTTGCAACCAGCAACACGGTGATGATCCCAAAGCCCATCTCGGCAAAACCGATAGCTCTGGTCGTATGCCAGCGCCGATAGGGAGAGAGTCCGTGCGCGGCGCGGGCCAGGAGCACAGCGACCGCTACGACCGCAAGCCATGGCGCTATTCCTGATAATGCTAACACCACGACCAGGAGCAGCGCCCCCATATGCGCGGCTATAACGCTGTGCTCGCGGTAGGGTTGCTGGCGTTCGAGGCGCAGCCGTGCTCGCACATAGGCAATGGATGGGAGCGACCGGGCCAGCAGTAGCAACCACAACGCCAGGGCCATGCCGAGGGCCCAATCATGGGCCAGCGCAATGCTCGCGGCCACCGAGGCAAAGGCCGCTGGTGCGGACATCTGGGCCTGCCAGGAGCGCACCGGTCTGGTTTCATCGTAGAAGGCAAAGATGAGCAGCAGCGGCAGCGCCAGCAGCAACGGCAGCAGCGGCCACGCACTGGAAGCCAACCAGAGGCCGCCGGCTATACCCGCCAGGGCAACCAGGCTATAGCCGACCGTAAAGCGCCAGGCGGCCCTGGTGCGGGGAGTGTGGGGACGCTGCCGCCATCCGTCGCGGGCTATCTTGAGCGGGTGACGCACCAGAAAGGCGGCAAAGGCCCCGATGGCCAACGCCGCACCGGCCAGCGAGGGAGCCACCAGCAACCCAAGCAATATCGGCTCTAGCACCAGGCCCCAACTGCCATGCTCGGTGGGGAGGGCGATGCTTCGCAGGCGGGGAGGGGCGGATGGATGCACGGCCGGTCTCATTGGGATCAATCCTTTCATACCGTCATCATAGCGGGTTTGGGCGGGGGTGTCTTTGCGCTAGAGCAAACAGGGCGGAGGATTTGTCGGGGGGACGCTATCAGTGGGGAGATCTTCGGCTATTGTCACCAGGGCCTCAGACGAACACACCCGTACCCACTCGCGGCCCGTTTCAATAATAGCCTGCTGTTCCCAACGGCTCAGGGTGCGGCTCACCGTATAGAGCGTGGTGCCGGTCATGTCTGCCAGGTCTTGCCGCGAGAGGGCCATATCAATCAGCACGCCGCTATCGTCCGGGCGGCCGGTCTGGTGGAGCAGACGCAGCAGGGCCCGCGCAATACGGCGCTCGACGCGCTCGGTGGCCAGTTCGCGGTAGCGCGTTTGCAGTTCCACGAAACGCCCGGCAATCATCCGCAAGGTGTGATAGGCTATGATGGGGTACTGCTCCATCAATCGTTGTAGACTGGCGCTGTCCCAACACCAGAGCGTGGCCGACTCTGCGGCCTGGGCCGACAGGGGGTATTCGGTGTGGGGTAGGGCCGCAAGAATGCCCACCCCTTCGCCCGGCTCTAGAAAGCCGAGAACAACTTGCCGCCCCTGTTCGGTAAGCTGTGTGAGGCGCACTCGGCCGGTGGCGATGACCATGAAATGGGTGGCGGGGTCGCCTTCATGAAAGAGGAAGGCTTCCTGGGATACCTCGCGCCTGGTGGCGGCCTGTGCGATGGTTTCCAGGGCTATACGCTCAAGGCCCTGGAAGAAGATAACATTGCGGAGTATGGCGGGCCATACGGGGGTATTGGTTTCAGTCATCCGATTCACGCTCCTGATACCACAAAGCAACCCAATGCTATAATTATTCCCAAAAGCAAAAGAACTCACCCCGCCCGACAAACACAGGGGTGAGCCTTTCCGCACCATTGAACGCTGAACCTATTGTACCAGAGATTGAAGCCGATGCCTACCCTAAACCCACAAAGACATAAACCGGGATGACGCCCGGTGTCCTGCTCAAGCGACCTATTGCAATGGGGTGACTGTCTCTTATGGGTAGTTTCGGACGGTACCTTTCGCAAGCGGTGTATGGAGTTATGGCCTGATCTCAAAAAAAAGTATTGACATTTTAAAAAGCTCATGCTATCATAACATCTATATATAGGAATTATACCTCACGGGTATATATCGGCTGAAGGAGAAGGAGAGAACCCATGGCTCCATCCAATAAAAACGATGACCAGACTTCCCAGGGACGGCGCAACCCCCAGACGGATAGCGAACCAGCGGTAGCTATGGATACCCGTACCTACTCCATTATCGGCTGGACTATGGGCGTCGTGATGGGGATGATAGCGGCTATCGTCCTGGTGTCCGGCACAACGCCCGACCTCACCAGCGTCAGTTTTCTGGTACCGCTTGAAGTGATCTCATTCATTGCGGCCATGGCGCTCGTCAGTTAAGCGCGTATATCCCCCGACCAATCTCAGCAAATGCAAAAGGGCCCCCATACCCCGGTGGTATGGGGTTATCCGTACCGGGCCGTGGCCTGGGAGCGTGGGCATTGTGCCCGCTCCGGTAGGGATGGTTGCTCTGCGCCTGGGAGCGCGAGCGTCTTGCTCGCAGCGGGACGGGCCGCTTGCCCGCGCTCCCAGGATTCTCCCCAACGGTGAACCGATACCCCGCTACGGACGGAGCACCAGTGCATTTGCCTGGGTATTGTCCCAGGTTGCGGTGGTACTCATAGCCTGGCCGTCAACCGTAAAGGACACGGTATCGCCCGGCACGCCACACCCGGCCGCAACCACCGTCACGGCATACACCACGTTGCCATTGACCTTGCGTGTCTGTCCCTCGCCACAGACGTTCCCTTGCATGGAGGCCTGGACGGTTTGGCCGGCCGCGGGGACAAACCCGTTCCCTGCCTGTATGTCTCCGTAGTAGATGGCCGGTACGATGGCCAGGTCGCTGCTGGCCAGACGGTCGTACTCCTCCGTTGCGCCCTTCAGGTACAATGTTACATCCTGCGTGACATACACCCAGTAGCCCTGGCCAAACGTGGCCGCGGCCAGCGTATTGACCCAGGATGGCGTCGCGCTGTGGTAGCCCTGCCAGGCCTGCCATAGGCTGTCGGGCGTCGCCGTTTGCTGGTTATAGTGCCACACGCTTGTATAGTACCCTTCGATAGATTGCAGCGTCTCGCTCATCGTCCGGCTCCCGCGCACTGGGTAGGCGATATTGTTCCAGCCGGGCCCCTTCAGCGGAACCTGCACACTGGACATGAGCGCGTAGCGCCCGGTCCCCTGCGCTGGTGCAGAGGCGGTATTTTGCTCGGTGTTCAGGTTGGTGGGCAGCGGCCGCCAGCAGGGAGCCTCCCACACGCCGCACTGTTCGGGGTCGCGCTCCTGGAAGTAAACGGAAATCCACTCCTCTTCGCCCGGTACCACATCGCTGGTCATATAGCTAATGCTGAGCGAGGCATTGCCCTCCAGTTGCGGTGCGCGGGCCGTCGCCGTCAGGCGATAGCCTTGCCCCACCACGGTGGCCCAGGCGGGCGGCTCAATCGAGCTGACCGACTGGATGGCGTAGAATTCGCCTTCGTTGAAGGTAAGGTTGCTCCCAAACAGCATGGCTTGCCCGTCGGAGGAGAGCACTGGCGCGTTGCGTTTGCGGTGGCTGCCGGGGTTGCCGCGGGGGGCGTTGCGCTTGCGGTGGCTACCCGGCGTCCCGAAGGGGGCGTTGCGCTTGCGGTGGCTGCCGGGGTTGCCGCCTGGCGTGTTGCGCTTGCGGTGGCTGCCGGGGTTGCCGCCAATGGCATAGTCGCTCATCACCGCGCGCCGCGGCTCCGGTTCGTCAACCCACACATGTACCAGGCCCTCGAACGCCGGTTCGTCAAGCCTGATTTGCCCGCTATACCCCGCGCCATTGGCGGTCAACGAAATAACCGGCTGTGCAGTATCGTTCACCGGGTAGAGTTGGGCTTTTAAGGATAGACCGGGCGGTACCTGCTCAACCATCACCGAGATGGTTTCCGCATCTATGGGTGTGACCACAACGTCCGGTCTCCACGAACTATCGAGCATTGCCATGGTGATATACTGGTCGTTGCTGCGCACAGTTTCACACCCCCGGCGTTGCTCGGCCAGGGTAAACACGCAGAGTCGGTCGCCCGGCCGGGCCCCGCGCCCCTCAACGCGGTCAAGAATCGTGGTGCCCAGGTCTATTAAGTAGTCGCCCTCTTGCTGGAACAGGAAAACCCGCGCATTCTTCTCTGGTTGGTAGGGGCGGCCCTGCTCATCCACCATATAGAAAATGGGCACGTCAAGGACTTCGACCGGTGTTTCGGGCTCAACTACGGTAAAGGTCGTGAGATCGAGCGGCAGATAGCCGGGGCCGGGGTTGGCATCAAAAGCCGAGGGCATATGCATATTCGGGTAAAACGCGGTAATCGTTTCCCAGTCGGAGCGCCCGGTGCCCTGGTTCGATAGCGTTTGCGCACAGCCCGGCAACCAGTCGGTGGGCGGTTGAAATTCGCTGGTATTGTCCAGGTAGGGGTCGCTCATTGCGCCGGGGCATGTTGTCACCGGTATCAAGCGCCCCGCATCATCCAACCCGATATAGTTGTCGTCCAGGAAGAGGGCATAATGCCCAAGCTCGTGGGCCAGCGTTCGCGGCCAATCTTCGCCCATCGTCCCATTGGCCTCGCCGTAGCGATTCCATACCGCGCCAATACGCACCTGGCCCGGCTCGTAGACAAAGGGGCGGGTGGGGTCGCCAACGGCCTCGGTGATGATGCCGCCCTGGTTGGCGTTGGGGCGCAGGCGGTTGGTTGCGTAGATGCGGATATGGGCGTAGTTCCAGTTTTCGCGGTCGTGGTAGATGGTAATATTTCCAAGCGCGACCTGCCCATTTGTCCAATCGTAGAGGATTTCGGAGACACGCCGCAGGTCATACTTCAGCCGCGCAAGGAATTGCTCGTCGGCGCGGGCGTCCCATTCCAGCGATACATCCAGATTAAACAGCGTGAGTTGGTGGCTTTCCGATACCTCCAATATCTGGTTGCCCTGCTGGTTGACGGTATCGGCTACCAGTCCGGTGGTAATGGGGGTTGCGTTGGTCAGGTAGATAACGGCTCCGTCGGTTTCTTGATAGGGTAACAGCGCGACCAGCGTATCGCCAAGCGCCACCTGGCTATTGCCTTGCAAGTAGCCGTGCTGATTGGTGCGTAGTGGCTCGCCGGCGTTATTGGCCAGCACAGATGCATACTGCTCGCCCTGGGGAATATGCTGCACGTGCGCTATATCAACCGGTGTGCCGTTGTGCGTTACCTGTATCTGGTTGCTAATCATGCGGAGCGGAAAACTGGTGGTGGCATAGGCGCTGTACTGGTAGGGCCCCGCCGCGCTATTTGGCGTGGGGGCCAGCGCGGGCACAGCCACCAGCCGGAACATGACATCATCCGATTGCCCAAAGAAGCCGCTGGCCCACGTGTCCCACTGGTAGGTATACGTTCCGTCCTTGCTGCGGGGGGGGGGCGCACTGGGCACATGGATGGTCGGCAGGAAGAGTGCTGTATCGCCCGCCTGTTGCGCACGGGGCGGGTGTTCCGGGGCGGTGTCTGTGGTGGTGGGGACGCCGGCTGCTTCCAGCGCCTCTAGTCGCGCCGAGCCCGCACCCGCCTGGGTCAAGGCGGGTAGCCACGTGCCCCCGCCATTCAGCGAGTAGAATCCCTGGACGCGCTCAATCGGTATATTCCCGGTTTCGAAGAGCCGGAACTGAATGGGCACAACCACCGGTGCCTGCCAGCGCTCCGATGCATACCCATAGGCCGCATCGGTCGGGCCCACATGCGTTATCACGACCGCCGGGGGGGCGGCCTTGTTCTTGCGGTTGTCGCGGGTATTGAAATAGAGGTGGTTATAGTCATTGCTCTTGCCGGAGGCCAGGTCAAGGTCGCCATCGCCATCCACATCGCCCCACGCTACCGCACGCGAGCAGGTGGTTTCATCCGAAGACCAGTCGGCGTACTCCGTCAAGCTCCCGCCATTGTTGCGGTACATACGATCTGAATGGTCACAATTGGCTACCACCAGATCCAGGTCGCCATCGCCATCCGCATCGCCCCACGCAAGATCGGTCGTCCGTTCGGCTTCAAGCGATGACCAGATGGCATAGTCCGTCAAGGTTCCATGATCATTGCGATAGAGTTGGATGGGTTGATCCCAGTTGGCCGCGGCCATGTCAAGGTCGCCGTCGCCATCGTAGTCGCCCCACGCGACATTGTGGGCCCAAAACTCTTCGAGCGATGACCACACTGCTTTTGTCTCTAGTTCCCCATCATTGTTGCGGTACAGCCGATTGGGTTGCTTGTTATTGGCTACGGCCAGGTCAAGGTCGCCATCGCCATCGTAGTCGCCCCACGCCAACCCCCAACTATCGCTGCTATCTTGCGTTTCCCACACTGCCGCACTTGTCAATGTGCCGTCATCGTTGCGATACAGGCGGTTGGGTTGGTTACTATTGGCCACGGCCAGGTCGAGGTCGCCATCGCCATCATAGTCGCCCCAGGCAATCTTGTGCGTCGAATCGGCTTCGTCCGACGACCACACGGCCTGTGTGGTGAGCATCCCATCATCGTTGCGATACAGGCGGTTGGGTTCGCCATAATTGCCGACGGCCAGGTCGAGGTCGCCATCGCCATCCACATCGCCCCAGGCTATGTCGCGGGTCAGATCGGACTCTTCCGACCACCAGTCCGGAAAGCGGGCGAGTGTTCCCCCTTCGTTATAGTACACGTCGTTGGACTCAGCATAATTGCCCGTGGCCAGGTCGAGGTCGCCATCGCCATCCACATCGCCCCAGGCCACACTGGACGTATTCGTCTCTTCGTCCGATGCCCAGTCAAGGGTGGTATTGAGCGCATCGGTGTTAAACCGATGCACGCGCACGGGTTGATCGCGGTTGCCCGTGGCCAGGTCGAGGTCACCATCGCCATCCATATCGCCAAGCGCTACGCTCCAGGTATACTCATCTTCCGTTGATACCCAACTATCGTCATTATCAAGAATCTTCCCTTTGTTGAAGTAGACCCGGTTGCGCTGGTCGCTGTTGCCGACTACCAGATCGAGCTTCCCATCGCCATTCACATCGCCCCAGGCTACGCTCCAGGTATATTCATGGGCGTAGGATGACCAGATGGCTACATCAGAAAACAGTCCATCATCGTTGCGATAGATTTGCACCGGTTGGTTGGCATTCCCGACGGCCAGGTCGAGGTCGCCATCGCCATCCATATCACCAAGCGCTACACTATCGCTATCGGCATAGTCAAAGCTAGACCACACGGCCGCGCTCGTGAGGGTGCCTCCCTCGTTGCGATACAGGCGGTTTGGCCGGTTATAATTGCCGGCCACCAGGTCGAGGTCACCATCATTATCTACATCGCCCAACGCCACACTGGTGGTCTGATCTTTCTCCTCCGATGCCCACACCGGTTTCTGGGATAACGTGCCCCCCTCGTTGCGGTACAAAAGGTTTGGGGTGCCTATGGTGCCAACTACCAGATCCAGGTCACCATCCCCATCTATATCGCCCCACGCAACGCTCCACGTATTCCCAGGCTTGTGCGAAGACCAGGCGGCCTCCGCTTGCAGCATCCCACCGTCATTCAGGTACAACCGGTTCGGTTCTTTTGCATTTCCGACGGCCAGGTCAAGGTCACCATCATTATCTACGTCGCCCCACGCCAGACTTTGCGAGGTGTCCTGTTCCGACGAAGACCACGCCGCGGTGGTCGAAAGCACCCCGCTCTCGTTGATATAGACGCGGTTTGATTGGTTGATTGTCAGCGAGGAATCAATATAGCCATAGTTGGCCACGGCCAGGTCGAGGTCGCCATCATTATCTACGTCGCCCCAGGCCAGCGAGCGGGTATCATCTGACTCGACCGATGACCACACCGTAGCCGGCTGTTCCCGTTCTGGTGGCGCGTCGGTATCGTCCTCGTTGACGAGCAGTTGCACATCGTCTACATAAAAGGTTGCGTGGGGGGCCATATTATCCTGGTATACCAAGAAGTTGACCGATAGTTGCTGCCCGCGTATGTGCTCAATCGCATCAGAATCAACTTCGAGTATGGCGCGGTGCCAGCCGGGTTCGTTACTTGCTAGAAACAGGTTATCGCTATACCATGTTTCAAAGTCCGTATCGGTTATATTGACCTGCAACACATCAGCGTGCAGCGTTTCATCCTCCGTTGCGGTCTGGGCTAGACGAGCCAACGGCCCCGTTGGTACCAGCGCTTGCGTCGTGCTGCCTTCGGTATCCTGGGTATCGGTGGTTCCCCTGGCCTTGTCCGTTGTCCGGACGGTATCCGGGTTCTCATTCTTCCAGTAAAAATGCAGCGTGAGCGAATCGGTTGCTTCGGGAACATCCACAACCTGGTACAGGTAGGTATTAACCCCCGGCGCTGTGGTGGCCGAACGCTTGCCGCTATGGGCCTTGTCCGAGGTGTACGAGACGTGTTCGTCCATGTCCCAGGCTTCGTCCTGTTCAAACCCGCCATTGACCAGGATATTGTCGGTCTGGAGGTGTGGCCGCGCTTGCGCCTGCTCGGCGTGTGCCGGGCGCATCACCAGCGGCGCGGGGATACTCAACCCAAACACACCGAGCATTACTAGCACCCCCACGGACAATCGCCCCAGACGAACCAGCAATATCTGCATGAAAGACCATGATTTCATGATTTCACTCCTTATACGAGAAAAGGTTTTATACGTCTACCGCGCCTCATGCGGTTCCAAACTCCCTGTCCCACAAGGCCAGCAACTCCCGATGGTACGGAACCTGCGCACAAAATGAGCGCCGCAACCGCTCATCTGGTATCCGCGCGGCCCAATCCTGCAACTCGCTGCCCGCCTGGGCCAGTACGGCCCGCGCCTGTGCTGGCTCGCCACCCTGCAACACCTGGTAGCAGGTGAGATAGACCAGAAAAGGCTCATCGGCGGCAACCAGCGACTCATATGCCAGTAATTGCCCAATCGCTTCCACATGCGCTCGCGCTTCTGTCTCCCGCTCCTGCGCCAGACACACCCGCGCCAGGCCGGCCCGCGCCTCCATAGCCCGCGTATTCTGTCCCAACTCCTGCCAGATACCCAACGCCTGGGCATATGCCTGCGCGGCGGCGTTCAGGTTCCCTTGCCCATGCAGCGCGCGCCCCATCACATACGACGCATCCGCTTCCGACAGGCGCGCGCCACTCTCTTGCGCTATCTGCAAAGCCTGGCGGCCATACGTTCCGGCCGCGTCATACTGTTCGCGCAGCGCGGCGAGCAAGGCCAACCCTGTCAATACCCACCCCTCTTCCGGCAAGGCTCCGATACGCTGGCATATGCCCAACGCTTCTTGAAAGGCCGCTTCGGCCGGCCCATAATCGCCCTGGTACAAACACATCCACCCCCGGTTGCCAAAGAACCAGCTTACGCCGCTTTGATCGGCAATCGCCTGACAAATCGCCAGTCCTTGATCGTACAGCTTCGAGGCCTGGGCAAAGTGGCCCTGTTCGCGGTACAGTTGGCCCAGATTGCCAAGCGTAATCCCTTCGCCCCACTGATAGCCAATCTGGCGGTATAAGTTGAGCGCTTGCTGATAATAGGCAATGGCCGTTTCATAATCTTCGCCGGCATCGCTCCCAAGCGACTCGAGTGTGCGAGCCTCGCCCTGCAAATCGTTGAGCCCCCGGAAGATGTGCAATGCCTGCTCATCAAAAACCCACGCCTGATCCTCGTTTCCGAGATAGTACGCCACCGACGCAAGCTGGCGTAGACACTCCGCCTCTATCTGGGCGTGCTCCCGCTCGCGCGCCAACGTCAGGGCATGCTCTAGCTGCTGCTGCGACTCCTGGTATGCGCCCTGCAAGCGGAGCGCCATACCCCACCGGACATACCCCAGGGCCTCGTGCCACGAGCTGTCCCCATTGCGCTCCGGGGGCTCGCTCTGGCGGTGGGCCAGGGTAATGGCCTGCTTGGCCGCCGCAATGGCTACCTTGTACCGATCGGTTGCAATGGCATAGTTGGCCATCCGAAGCGCCGCTTCAGCCTGTCGCGCTGTATCGTCAAGCTGCGCCGCGAGCGCGGCCAGTTCGGTCAAATCGCGTGACTGTTCATCGCGGGCCCCGCGTAAATCATACACTTGCTCGCGGGCCAGCAACAGCTCGTACCGTTCAGCATACGCGGTTTCCTCTGTCAGATCAAGGGCGCGGCTCAGGTATTGTATCGCCTCACTATTGGCAAAGCGCTCTGTGGCCCATAACCCCGCCAATCGTGCATAATATCCCTCGCGGGGCCAGTTTTCGGCTTTGCCATAGTGGTAGGCCAGGTCGGCGTAGTAGGGGGCCAGGTCTGCGGCGTAGATCTGTTCAATTGCGGCCCCAACTAGCTCGTGCAACTCGCGCAAGCGGGCTCGCAATTGCATCTCATAGGCGGCGTTGTGCAGCAATGATTGGCGAAAGACGTACCGCAAATCGCCAACCTGCGACCAGACCCGCTCGCGTTCAACGTTGCGTACCCGTGCAAACACCGACGAATCATCATGCAAAATATGTTGGAGTACCTGTACCGCAAATTCGCGCCCAATGACCGACGCGGCTTGAACTACGTGCTTTAACGGTACCGTTAGACGATCCAGGCGAGCAACCAGTACCGCCGAAATGCTGGTGGGTACATCGGTTGTGGCCTGGCCCGCCACAAATCCCCAGACGGGCCGGGCCTCTTCTCCGTCTGGACAATCTCCTACCGTTGCAATGACCTGCCGCTCTCGCAGGTCAAGCAGTAGTTGTTCAATGAAAAAGGGATTGCCGCTGGTGCGCTCGCTGAGGAAGTGGACGAGATCATCACAGACTGGCCCGGACAAGACCTTGGCGGCATAGGATGCTATTTCTTCAGACGAAAATGGCTTGAGTTCAAGCACTGGATGGGGTACCCGCTCATCTAGCGGTAGCGCGATCTGATCACTGCCCTGTTGATAGCGGCTGGTAGCCACAATTGCAAAGGGGTACCCGTGCATAGCACGCGAGAGCACCGCCAGCACTTCCATAGAATCGTCATCCAGCCATTGCAATCCCTCTAATTGTACAACAACGGGTTGACATAAACATTCTGCCTGGAACAGAGTCTTGACCGCCAGCAGGGTATTTTCAAAACGTAGTTTCGGCTCCAACTGTTCATACAGCGAGCCTTCCCAATAGAGCCCGACCAGGGCTCCCAGAAAGGAGCGGGTACGATCGATCTCATGCACCAGCGCATTGGCCATCATGGATGGTTTCAGCTCTACCGCGGCTTTCAAGGCCTCCAACACGGCTTCAAAGCGAGCCTTATTCTCTTCTACCTCATGATCCGCATGCTGATCAAAATAGTGATATAGCACATAGCGAAAGGGGTTTAAAGACTGGCGTAACACATCATCGGTGGAACAGACCAGCCAGCGTACCCGGAACATTTCCTGCAAGCGCTGGTGTACTTCATACGCCAGCCGGCTTTTTCCCAGGCCCCCTTCACCATAGACCGTAATAACGCCGGCAAAGGTATACTGAAATATCGGGTGCAACCACTCGACTAGCCGTAACATAGCCTCTTCGCGCCCTACCATGGGCCCGTGGTGCAAGTGCGCTTCCCCCGCCGATGGCCGATCATCCAGGCGCGCCGAGGCGATTGCTCCGCTCTTGCCCTTGAATTGAAACGTGCCGAGATCTTCCAGTTTATAGCGCCGCGCCCGTAAATATCCCGCGACAGGCGCACTCGTCCATATCTCGCCCCACGCGGCTTGCATCATCAACCGCGCCGCCAGATTGACCACATCCCCAATGGCGGTATACTCGCAGCGCTCATCGCCGCCCATAAAGCCGGCGTACACCGTTCCTACCGTCAATCCGCCCCGCCACGGTACTTCTGGGGCCCAGGCCCGCAACATTAACAGAAAATCGGCTGCGCGTTCCAGGTTGTTTTCATACCCGACGGGTGCGCCGAACAAGACCAGCATTACCCCGCCTTTATCGCCAAAGTCGAGCTTGTTGAAATAGCCGCCATAGGCCCCCGTCAATTCCAGCACGGTGGCGGCAAAGTGGTCTAGCTGGTGCTGCTCGGCTATATGGGCAAAGGAGAGAAACGCGACGGCAACGTCTCGAAACTCGGCCCGTGCCCCGCTATGCATCAAGTCAAGCACGCTATCGAGCACAAAGCCGGCTACCTCGCGGGGGGCCACGGTGCGGCGGGGCCAGACCTGGGCTGATAGGCCGGGGGGCGGCTCTCTTGATAAGGCCTCGATTTTGAAGTGTTGCCCGACTGGCCCTGTGGTAACATTGTCTGTGTTCGCAACCATCGCCCGCACCTGGTCGGTGATAACGATGTCGCCGCGTTCGGCGTCATGTTCGGCCATAGCACACGCATCAACCGCCGCTCCGCGAAAGAAGTAGGTGAGCCCGCGGGACGCCTCCGCTGGCGCGTTTGCGTGGGGCTTCAATCCCAGAATACCCCACTCAACCGTCCCCAACCCGACCCCGACTTTGACATTCAACGAGAAGTGGCCATAGCGCGTTGCTATTTTGCCGTGGCGCACAAAGAACTGTTGTACAAATGCGCCTGCCCAGAGCGCACACTGCGTCGCCTGGGCCGCCCCTACCTCCGCGCCAATGGGAAACAATGCGGTAAAGGCATCGCCCGCAAAGGTGGTAATAAACCCGCCGTAGTGATATACGGCCTCTACCAGCGGACGAAACACCACATGGAGCGCATCGGTTAAGGCTTCGGCGCCATCTTTCTGATGCTGCATCAATGTTTCGGTCAAGGCCGTAAATCCAGAAATATCAACAAACAGCGACGCAGCTTCAAACGTTCCGCTAACGCGCCCTTCCCGATGCCATAGTCCTATGGGATGCGGAATCAGAGCCTCCATACCAACCCGTCTTTCCTCCCAGGCGAATACCACCCGGGCCAACCGTATTACGCATGGGTTCCCAAGCGTAACTGTTTATAAGTAGGTGGCCGTTTCCTGGGAGCGCGGGCATCTTGTCCGCACTGGCGCCGGCGGGCCGCCTGCGCTCCCAGAGGGTTTCCCCCAACGGTGAACACGTACCCCCAGGAGACCCGGTTGTACGTGGACAGAATAATACCAGCACGTACGGTGATACCGTGGGGGGGCGGGCCGGCCCAACGCTGGCTTTTGCCGGGTCGCTTGCTGGCAAGGGCGTTGGGCCGGGTTATTCGTAGCGTGTGGTCTGGTCATTGTCACAAACCTGTCCCTGGAAATCCTCCGTGCTCTATGCTTCCAGCGGGTACCGGGGATTTCCCGTTGGGGGGCGTAGCGTTGTACCGCGCAAACTATGGTGATACCAGGCGCCTATATCGTGAAACAGACTATCACTGGTAATAACGAATCAAAAAAACACTTTCGGGGAACATCTCACTATGGGGAGGCGAGAGTCCCCAGGATACACCGGCACACGAGAGCGGGCAAACGTATGCCCCGGACAACCGCTAGAGATATTCGCGCTGCGACACGCGCCGCCGCCACTGCTCCTTAATCTCAACCGGGCTGCCCTGGCTCACGAGAAAATCCATTAAGATACGGCTAAAGGTTGTACGCTCTTGCAAGAAGGGAAAATGGCTCACGCCGGGTATTACAATCAGTTGATGGGGGCGGCTCTCTTCTTCGCGCAGGAACATGGCATGATCGGGCGGTACAATCGAGTCCTTCTCGCCATAGGTGACTAATACGGGTATATCGTCGCTTAGTTCTTGCAGCACTGGCCGCAAGTCGGTGCTCATCATAGAACGCTGCAAACTGTTCACCACCTTTTCGCTCAAGCTCTCGGTATCTTCATAGAGCTCTTGTTGGGTTTCTGCATCGTCTATGGGGATCTGGCGTATCAGTTTCGACCAGATGGTCGTGGGGTTGGTATGCCCCAGGAGGCGCGAAAATGTCCCCCGTTTGGTGGCGGCTCCCAGAATAGAGCCTTGCAATGGCGTCGAGACGAGCATCAAGCGCAAGAAGCGCTCTGGGAATTGGCGTGCGGCACTGGCCGCGACCATACCTCCCAACCCATGCCCAACGAAGTTTGCGCGGCTAATACCCATCCCATCCATAAAGCGTCGCAACATGTCTACATAGGTTGCAATAGAGGGCGTATCCAGACTCCGATCCGACTCGCCAAAGCCCCAGAAATCCAGGGCATAGGTGCGGTAGCGGTCGGAGACGTGATCCATGGTGGACACCCAGTAGCGCCACGAGCCAACCCAACTATGCAAAAAGATAACGGGTTGTCCGCGCCCGAACACTTCATAGTGTACCAACCAGTTGTCGAGATAGATCGCGCTCACTCGTCATCCTCATCATGCTCGTCACCGATTTCTGGTTGTTCGAGCGGCAAAATAAATCGGAATGTGCTCCCAATACCCTCTTCGCTCGTTACCCACATCTCGCCATTGTGTTGCTCAACCAGCGACTTGGAGATAGCCAGGCCCAGCCCGGTGCCCCCCACCTGCTCGCGGAGCGGGTTATCGGCCCGATAGAAGGGCCGGAACAGCCGATCCAGTTGCTCTGGCGACATACCTACGCCGGTGTCCTCAACTTCCACCTGGATCATGCCGGCCGGGTTGAGAAAGGCCCGTATGGCAATGCCCCCTTGATCATACGTATATTTTACCGCATTTGAAAACAGATTAAAGATGATCTGGGTCAGCCGTTTCTCGTCGGCGGTAAATGTTGGTAAATCGTCGGCAATGTCAACCGATACGTGCAAGGTTTTTGCGTCGGCTTCTAGCTTCAATGACTGTAACACATCGTCAAGCACGTCGCGCAGGTCAACCTGGCCAAAACTCAGCTTGATGCGCCCGGACTCTATCCGCGACATATCCAGGAAGTCGTTTATCAAGTCCATCAAGCGGTTGGCGTTGGTCTTAATCACCCGCAGGTATCCCACTTGATCAACGCTTAATACGCCCGACGAGCCAAGCAGGAGTAAATCTACATATCCTTTGACCGAGGTGAGCGGGGTGCGCAATTCGTGCGATACCTTTGAGATAAATTCGCGCTTGGCCCGGTCAGATTCAATCTCGCGGGTGATGTCGCGCAACACTGCGACCGTACCATAATTCTGGCCATCGAGCCCGACAACGGGGGCGATGTTCATGGTGATGGTTTGGGGGCCGGGCGACTTGGGGAGTTCAAAGGACATACTGTAGATAACGCTCTGTTCTGAAATATTCGCTAACCCGGTTTCCAGGCTGCTGTGGAGAATGCGGGCCCGCTTGCGTTGTTGCTCGGCTTCGCCCTGGGTGGCCAATACGGCCATAGGCTGATTTAAGACCGCCCGCGCGGGAATACCAAGCATCTGATCGGCGGCAACATTGAAGCGCTCTATTTTCTTATCCTCATCCAGCACAATAACGCCTTCGGTCAAGCTCTCTAGAATAGCCTGGCTGCGGCTTGTCTCTTCTTTTTGCAATTGCAACAGATCGGACAGCTTGGTGGCGACTTCGTTGAGATAGGCGTAGAGTTGGGCATTATTGGTGGCTATGGCTATTTCGTTGCCTATGGTGGCTAAGAGGCGCAGTTGTGACTCGGTAAAGTAGTTGACGTCCGGGCTCGAAAGGATAAGCACACCAAGCGTAGAGTCGCTCGTTTTCAAGGGTACGGCTACAATGGAGCGCACCTCGTCGGCGCGGCCCGCCTCGACCACCCACCGCGTATCCTGGAGCACGTCTGGGATAAGGACGGGTTCTTGATTTTGCATAACCCATCCAACCAGCCCTTCGCTTCCCCCAAAGGAAATGGGAATTTCGGTACTTTGTACAATCCCCTGTTCTTGCAGGACGGCCCGGCACATGAGCTGGCCGCTTTCCAGTTCGCGTAGCATGATAGAGCCGCGCGATACTCCCAACTTGTGCGAGGTGACCTCTAACGAGGCATTGATGATTTCTTCGAGATTTAAGGTTGAGGTAAGCTGCAAGGTGATGGCGTGGACGGTTTCGAGCGAGTCTTTCTCCTGGCGCAACTGGGTATTGGCTTCTTCAAGCTCGGTTGTTCGTTCGGCGACGCGCTGTTCCAGGTTGGAGGCAAAGGTGGTGATATGCTCAAACATACGGGCATTATCGAGCGCGATACCGGCCCAGGAGGCAATCGTAGAAAGCAGATTTACATCATACTCGCTATAGGCCTGGTTGCTTTCATAGTTTTGCAACCCGATAACGCCGACCACGGTATCGGCGACGATCATGGGTACCCCCACCCACGAGCGGGGGCGCTGGTCATACATAGCGCGGTTGCCCAATTCTTCGCGCAGCGCGACATCCCATTCTTCTTGCTCTAGCTCAGAACCCTGGAGCACCAGCGGTGATCGCCGATCTATGACCCGCCGGGTCAGGTAGGTGATGAGCATATGCAGGCTTGGGTTCACGCCTGCTTGCCCGCTGTGGTCTTTTTCGCCCCGATAGGCGCTCGACAAATCCATCTTCCGCTGCACGCCGCGCTCGTAGAAGAGTGGGAACGAGATTTCCTTGCTAATTTCATCATACAGGGCCATGTAAAAGCCGTTGGTATCAAGCAAGCGCCCGGTTTGCCGATAGATAAGCTCGGACGGCTCCCCAAAGCGTACTGATGCGCTCAGCTCCTGGCCAATTTCGTTAAAGGTGGCGAGCTCTTCAATACGGCGCTCACGCTCGGCAAACAGGCGGATATTGGAAATGGTCACGGCGAGCTGGTTGGTGACGGTGGTGAGAAAGCGCAGGTCGTCTTGATCGAAGGCGTAGGGTTGGTGGCTATTGACGTTGATAACGCCAAGCACGCTATCGGTGGTTGCAATGGGCACAACCAGGAATGATTGCATGGGCCGCGAGCGGGGGTTTCGAATGCCCGACTGCCCGGAGCGTACGTCGAAGACCGAACACCCAAACCCGCTCAATCCCATCTGGGCGCATTGTTCGGCGGTGTGAAGCAAGAGTGGTTGCCGATTGCGAATAGCCCACCCGCCCGGTGTATCTTCGTCGAGTAGCGCGGGGGCAATCTGTACCAGGGTTCCTTGCTCGTAACATACCGGGTAGGAGATAACGTTGGTGGCTTCATTGTAGAGCCCGATGAACGATGTACGCATATCTATGGCCTGTTCCAATTCGTGGTACAGGCGTCCAAGCACGACCATCTGGTCAAGCGTGGAAGAGAGGGCCGTGCCGATGTCTTTCAAGACGGTTATTTCGCGTAGCCGCCGCTCGTGTTCGGTAAATAACCGGGCATTGGAAATGGCTGCGCCGGCCTGGCTGGCCACCGTGGTCAAAAAGTGCAGATCATCTTCGCTATACGCATGGGGTCTGGCGCTCTGCAAATTGATAATGCCCAGAACGTCGTCGCCAAGCAGGATGGGTACCCCAAGCCACGATTGTGGCTCTACCGATAGCCCACAACGCACCTGCTCCATAGGCTGCATAGCGAGAAAGGATTCTATCTCTTCCGTGGTACGGAACAGCAGCGGCTTGGATTCAAGTAAAATATGGTCAACCAGGCCCTTTCCATCTAACGTAATGGTTTGTTCGCCCACCCGTACCGTATCGGATGCCCCGTCGCGTACGACCCGTTGGATAAGCAGGGGCATTTCGCCGGTGGCTTTCACATCATACAGGCCAATAAAGGAAAAGCTGGTATCCAGCACATCGCTAATACCGCGGTGTAGGACGAGCAAGGTTTCGTCCAGATCAAGGGTGGCATTGACCGAATTTCCAATTTCATTCATCGAGGTGAGCTGGCTAATGCGCCGCTCTCGATCCTGGAAGAGCCACGCATTTTCCAGCGCGATGGCGGCTTGCCCGGCCAACCCGATCATGAGCATCATTTCATCGGTGCTAAACTGGCGCAGTTCGCCGGTCATCACGCTCAAGACGCCGATGATGCGCTCGCGGTAAAAGACTGGCACGCCCATAAACGATACGAGCCTGTTGCGCCGATTGAACGAGGGGTATAGCGAGCCTGAATGCTCTTCGACATCCTCTATCAGCAAGGGGAGCCCGGTTTCGGCTACTTTCCCCGTCAACCCCTGCCCCACAGGTACGCACATCTGTTCGGCTTCCGCCTTTGGAATGCCGTACATAGCGGCCGGGCGCAAATAGGCGTCCGCTGCATCAAGTGTCCACAAAGCTACAGTCGAAACCCCAAGCTGTCGCCGCACCAACTCCATCAGGTTGTTCAAGACCTGATCGGGTTGTAACAATGACCCAAGCAACCGCGCGGCCTCTAACAGGGTCGAAAGCTCGCCCACTTTGACATGCAAGGCCTGCGCGTGCGTCTGGGATTCTTGAAACAACCGCGCATTTTCGACTACTCTGGCGACCTGGTAGGCTACCGCCTGGGCTGTTTCAAGCTGTGGGGCGGGCACGACCCCCGGCCGCCCCACAAACCCTAGCTCCAGGCACCCAAGCACCGTACCCGCAACAATCATAGGCAACAGCACGACCGATTGTACCCCGTACAACTGGAAGGTTTCATGAAAATTCCGCAACAGCGGCTCTTCCACCACGTTGGAGGAGACGAGCGGCCGCTGGTACGCATCTAACCAGAGGATGGCCGGGTTATCTACCAGCGAGTAGGGTATCCATTCCGCATCACTGCCCAGGCCATACCCGGCAACCACGGGCCCGATACCCTTTTTGCGGTTGTAGACGACCATACAGGCACGGTCTGCGCCGACAAGCTCGACCAGCGTTTCCAGCACGGTATGGTACATCGTGGCCGCATCGTTGGAGGATGCCGCCAGGCCAGAAATACGTTGCAATATCTGGACATCATCCGGTGGTGGTTCCGTGGGGGCCGGTGGGGGTGTCTCCGGCTGGCTATCGCCGTCCGTCCCGCGGTGGCCACGCGCGCGCTCGTCGCCCTGTGCCCAGACATATTGCCGCTGTATCGCCAGCAGCATGCCAAGCTGAGCGGCCAGGCCTTCATAGAACACGGCGTCATAGTCGGCGTTGCCATCGTTCGAGAGCAGCAAATAGCCAACGTTGTCGGCGCCGGCCTGCAACGCCACACAGGCCAGGGGGTAGGAATTGTACCCCCGCCCGCTCACAACCTCCTGTACCTTTTCCCCCCGCGCACTATCGCTCAATCCCCAACCGGCCGAGGCAGACACCCGTTGGTGATCAATGGCTACCAGCACCCCCCACGAAAAAGGCAGGTAGCGCTGCAACACCTCGACAATATGGGTTGTAAACAATTGGGGCTCAAGGTATAGAGCATCACCCTGCCCGCACAGAGCAAGATGTGCCAGCAGTTCCCAATTGTGGGTCTGAGTCGAAGCCATTGTTACATCCATCCAGGGAAAATCCTTAGTTACCGGTCAGGAACCTGGCCGCAGAGGCCATCCCTGTTATCGCAATGTGCAACGATACATTGCGTAAAGTGCCTTTGTAGCAGTATAAACGAACCTTGCACGGAAAATATCCAGTGTAAAGATGAGGAGGAGATTACGCACGCCACCCCACATCCCACAATACCCGCACGCCCCCTTGCCTTGCCTACCCCCGACGACATACGGCCCATGCTCTCCGACATCCTCTTCAGACGAGCGCCTTACCGTCCCGGTCCGTAGTAGGCAAAACTTTTGTGCCCTTGCTCTCGCGCCAGAGCGCTGGCCTTCTGGCGGAAATCTTCTGCCGCCTCGCTCAGTTCGCGGATGTCATAAAATGGCCCATCCTTGCTGCTCAAGACGCCAATAGAGAGCGACATTAACGGCACCTGACGCGCAATACCCTGGTCGTCTACCATCTCAATAAACGCTTGTTTGCGATGTTTATAGTTATAATGCAAGCCGATTTCGGCATCGAAGCGGCTAATCAACCGATCTATAATCGGTTGGATGGTATCCTGCCCCGTGGTTATCACAAAGTCCGGGCCGACAATCATATGCCCCAGAAAATCTTCGGCGCTCCCAAGCTCGTTGACGACTTCGTTGAGCAACATGGCGGTAAACTTTAAGACATCTTCGCTCACCACCGACCCATAGGATTGCGTAAAGGTGTCAAACCCGTTGATATGGAGCAAGGCCAGCACCCAATCCTCTGTCGAGAGTAGACCGCGCAACTGCTCGTTGATAAGCTCGGCGGTTGGCAAATTGGTGACAGGGTGCGACTGGTTCTTGCGCCGCTCTGCTTCAAGCTGATTTTTGACAATAATATTGACTTCTTCAATATCAAAAGGCTTGACGATATAATTTTGCGCCTGAACCTCGCCAAGCCCGCGCAGCCGATCCTGGCGCTCGCCGCGGGCCGTGAGAAAGATTATCGGAATATGGCGCGTGCGGGGACTATCCCGCAGAGCCTTCCCAATGTCGTACCCTTCCATATCCGGTAGGTTGACATCGAGAAGCGCGAGATTGGGCGGCGTTTTGCGACAAATATCAAGCGCCTCGCGGCCCCGCATAGCGGTCAATACTTCGTATCCCTGCGAGATAAAATAGATTTTGAGAAGACTTGAAATATCCGGTGCGTCTTCAACAACCAGAATTTTTTCCTTTGCCACAACTCCAATCCTCCTAGCAAAGCACTTTCGCAGACGAAGTGGCTCCCGAAACCTTCATGGAGTGATGTACCTCTTCTGCATCTTGCTGCCCCACACAATGACTCCCTGAACCAGACCGTTCATCATCAACGCCATCATCATAATACGTCGCTTGTTCGCGGGTACCCCCGCGCAAGGGATGTTCCCGTTGCGGCCCCTCCCCCAGGGTTGCCCGGTGCTCCGCAGGTTCATACACATGCGGCCAGACAAACATTGTGCGTCGGGGTTCGCCGGTTTCTTCATCAATATCGTCAGGGTTCCCGCCGGGGACATTCTTGCGGATAAGCCCCTGCCGATCATCAAAGACTATCGTCACATTCGATCCTATCATCCGTCCTGGGTACACGACAAAGCCGCTCCCAATTTTACAGTTGTGCCCAACCGCAGAGCCAAGCACCGGTAAGCCCACGTTGCACAGCTCCCCTTTGTGAAAGGTTTGAATGGGCCGGCCGGCCAGGTCAAAATCGGTAAAGACATTGTTGGCGCCAATGAAGGTATTGCGCCCCACCACGCCCAGTTGGACACAGGTATTCTGGGCCAGCATGCCATTTTCCATAATGGAGGACATAAACAGCGCCGAATTAAACGCCATAAATGACCGATCACTAACAACGCTCAGCATAATCTGGCTTCCTTGCATAATGTTGACATTGCTCCCAATAATGCTATTGGTTATCACCACGCCCGGCCCAACATAGACGTTATCGCCCAGGACGGTGGGCCCGTGAATAATAGCGGTCGGGTCTATCGAACAATTTTTGCCAACCTTGACCAGGCTTTTGCTGGAAAGAAAGTGGTTGCGCCAGCGCTCTTCAAAGGGGTTGATATTCTCCCAGAACGCAGTCAAGACCATCTTCACTTTCTTACCAAACAGGTGCCAGTCTTCGCCTTTCCATTGCGAAAAGCGACGCAGGCTAGAGCGATCCATTTCATTTTCAATCTGGCTTGCGGCGGCAAACACGCCCATGGGAATATTGGCGAGAAAGATATGCACCCAGTTCTCAATAGAAAGGAACACGCGCAGCGGTATTTGGAACACCAGATCGCCCTGCTGGATGGCCATATAGCGGGGCACGCTATAGTAGCCCATTTCATACGGTTCGGTATCTATAACGATGGGCTGCGGTTTCTGGCGCTCGCCCACCGGGAAGTAGTACATATCGGCAACGTAGACGTTTCCTTCCAGGCGGATACCATCTTGCAAGTGTATGGCGTGGGTGGTAATAGAACGATCATCCCGGGCAAAGGCTATCTGACAGGCGCTTCCAGTTGCTTTGGCTTTCTCAAGAAAGGCATCAACTAAGCGTTCGTTAAAGAATAAATTATCTCTATGAACTACTAATTCTTCATCACAATGCGTCGGAATTTCATCTAAGGATGAAACATCGAGCATGCCCTTACAATGGCGGGCAAGGATGTCTCGTTGCAGCAACCAGAGCGGCTTGTTCAAAATACGCAGATCGCGGGCCGGTTCGCCAAAAGGTGGAATGAGTGTTTTTTCATTTATGACAATGCGCTTCATCGAACAGCCTCTTTTCTTTCTAGCATTTATACGCACACGATGCCCACAAAAACGGAAATCTCCGCTGCCAGGCATGCTACGGCGAGAAATTCTTTCACTCTACTAAACGTAAACCCCCAACGATATTTGGTACCTGGCTGGTAGTTACCTACGGCGATGTTGTCTATGGGCTGTTCTTACTATACACAATAGAGACAATTCAACTCAAGATCAGGAGATTACGTTCAGGTTACACGCATTCCAAAGCCTTTACTGTCAATTGTACACGATGGTGCATGGAACGTCAACGGATATACTGATCCCACGCGGAAAGGATGGTTGAGAGCTCTGAGAGGGCGGTTTGATCTATGGGGCCTTGCATGCGGGCAATGGCCTGGTGCAACCGGGCCAGTTGTTCCGCCGTGGGCATGCTCCTATTCATCGCAAGCAGGGTGTGTAATAAGTTTACATAAATAAGTAACAACGATTCTGATGCGCCGCTCCGCGGTTCGATGGCCCGTAGTTCGGTGTCGAGTTGCTGCCGCACATTGTCCCAGGAGATAAGCGCGGGCATATCGAGGACAACCCGTAGCAGCCGTTCGCAGCGTTCGACAATAGCGGGCACGCTCTGGTCGTCGTCTGCTGGTGCTGGTGCTGGTACTGGCGCAGCCTCCATCGGAGGGGCGGGGGTGGCGGTAGCACCGTCGGTGCTGGTGGGCGGCGGTGGCGGGGTATCAGGGATGGAGGAGGGCGGTTCCTGGGGGGGGGGATGCTGTGCCTCCCCAATAGCGGGCGGCCCGTCTAGTGGCTCTGGCGTGTTGCCACTCCGTTGGTATACCATCTCGATGAGCCGTTCCAGGCCGGCCCGCAAGAGCTGGTCTATTTCCTGGGCATAGGTTATCCAGGCGCTCATATCCATACGGTAGGGGTCGGGGACATCGCGTGGGCGCCCGGCCAGCGTGCCAAGCGTCACCATACGTTCTGCGGCATCGGCATATTGCCCCCGCAGAACGTTCATAATGCTGCTATCTATAGCGAGAATGATAGTCGCGTCTGCGACCATATCGGCCTGGAGCGAGCGGGCCTGGTGGCCGTGCAGAGTTAATCCAAAGACCGAGCTCATAGCAATGCTGGCATAGCTATCGGCCGGGTCGTCGTCATACCCGATAACGCCGGCTGATGCAACATTCCAGGGCAGGCCGCGTTGTTCAAACATACGGCGCAGCAAGGAGACGGCCATAGGCGAGCGTCCAGTGTTGGCGCCGCCGACCACAAGTATAGATGGTTGTTCCGCGTCCCTATCCATAAAAATCTGGCTCCCTATTTATGTTCGTAACCGTACAATGAGCCGTTCGCCCTCGCGGGTTGCTTTAATCTTGTTGGTACCCCGGAGCGTGTCTGGCAAGAGAATGTGGCGGCGATAGGCGCCGGCGCGTACCACCAGTTCTTCATAGCTCAACGTCAGGCTGAGCGCTTCGCGGGGCAGGCCGGGCAGGCGTATGGCGACAAAGGGGTCGTTGATGTCGCCCACCTCGATGGGGCTGAGCGCTCCGTAGGTATCGCACGGGTTGTGGGTTCCGTAGAGCGTTTGCCCCAGGGTATGCAGGTGGTCTATGTTCATCGCGGGCTCTGCAAGGGGCAGGGGCAGGATGGGGCGGGGTTGCCAGGTCTGCGTTGCCCGTGTCACAATATCCTGCTGGTGGGCTGCGACGCTGGCTATCGGCGTTTCCGCGGCACCGGTTGGTAGCAAGGGGCCGACAACCAGGGCATCAACCGCCAGGCCATGGAGCTGGAGCGCGGGCAGAGCCTGGGAGGCTTCATCGAAACCGGTAGCGTCGGGCCGCAGGACATAGCGGGCGGTGGTGTTGCGTACATGCAGAGCGTTATCGCGCAGCGTTTCCAGGAACACGCGCACATCCTGTATCTTGCCTATCCATTCAAAGGGGAGCAGGTTAGCTGAGATTAGCGCATTGTTCAGCGAGTCGGCGCTACGCCCCGGCCCACGGTCGAGCCCCAGGATGAGTCGGAGAAACCAGCGGAATCCATCTGGCACCGACATAGCCCGCAAGAACATCTCGTGCGAGCCAGCGTGAATGACGACCACATCGTAGGAAGCGCCAATGTGTTGAACAATGTATTCTATGCCAAAGAACAGATCGAAGCCCGGCAGAGTCGGCAACTCATCGCCGCTTATCTGGGCCAACACGCCAAACAGGCGCGGGCGCAGGGTTTCCAACAAGGTCGCCATCCGTCCCAGAACGTCCAGTTCCCAGACATCCAGGTTTGGGGCGACCGTCTGGGGCGCTTCAGAGCAGACACAGCCAAGCAAGCTCTTCAGCCCATGCGAAGGGCCAATGCTGGCCAGCAGCGTGCGTTGGCCCTGCGAAGCGACCAGCCGGGCGGTTGCGGTTGCGGCCAGCACGATACCATCACCGCCGCTGCCCGTAAAAATCAGTGTTTGCATATGTAGATTTCTTTACCCACCAGTTGTGGTTCAAATTCAGGATTGGTATGCAATGTGCAGGTCATCATGTGCATGATGCGCTACGTTTCTATTGTTTCTTCTATTGTTATAGTGTACCATGAACTTGCGTCGTAGGTTGCAGATGAAGCGTAACTGCGAGATAATCAGCACCGGTTGTCCCGCAACGATATGCGATAATAGCGTACAAAATGGTTTATAATGGCCTATTGTCAGTGATTCATCCTGGGGATATAGCCCGGTGAACACTGGTAGGAAGGATGAAAACTCCTATGACTGGCACATTGCAAGACCAGACGATGGCAGAGTTTCTGAATGCGCTGGCCTCAAGCGCACCAACGCCCGGCGGGGGCAGTGTTGCGGCGTTTAATGGGGCCATTGCGGCTGGTCTGATCAGTATGGTTGGTAGCATTACGCTGGGGAAGAAGAAGCCGCCAGAAAATAAAGAGACGGTTGAATCAATCCATGCCCAGGCGGAAGAGTTGCGCCAGCAGTTGCAAGCCCTGGCCCAGGCCGACGTTGAAGTGTTTAACCACCTTTCGGCGGCCTACAAATTGCCGCGCACAACCGATGCGGACGCGGCGGCCCGCAAGGAGGCTATTCAGAAGATAACCCGTGAGGCGGCCGAGGTTCCGCTCAAGACAGCGCGGGCAGCGGCGGCCGTGTTGCCATTGTGTTCTGCAATGGTAGAATCGTGTAGCCGCTTGCTGGTAAGCGATATTGGCGTAGCGGCTATTCTGGCGCGCGCAACCGTGCAATCCTCCTTGCTGAATGTTGAAATCAATCTGGCCACATTGGAGGATGCCATCTTTGTTCGTGAAACACGGGCGCATATGGAAGATCTGTCGGTCGGGTTGGATGAAGAGGCGTCGAGTATTCTTGAGGTTGTTCGCAATCGTATCAACAGTTAGGGAAGTGGTATGACCGCTATGCTTCTTGATGGACGAGGGTTCGCAAAGGAATTGCAGGGCGAGATTGCGGCCGAGGTCGAGGCGTACCAGGCGCAGTATGGGCATGTGCCCCGCCTTGCGGTGGTGCAGGTGGCCGGCGATGAGGCGGCCGACCGCTATGTGCGCAGTATACGCAAGCGCTGTAGCACGGTGGGTCTCGATGTAACGCTAGAATATTTGCCAGCCGAGACAACCCAGGCGCAGCTTGATGCGGCGATTGCGGCGCTCAGTGCCGATTCTGCCACCCATGGTATTCTGCTTCAGATGCCGTTGCCAGCGCCGCTTTCGACCGAAGCGGCGCTGCGCCACCTGAATCACGAGAAAGATGTGGATGGTATTCACCCTATCAATGCCGGCTTGCTGGCGCAGGGGCGGGCCGCGCTGGTGCCCAATACGCCAGCGGGTGGGGTCGCGTTGCTGCGCCACTACGATATTCCGCTAGAGGGCCAGCGGGTGGCCATTGTGGGGCGTAGCGCCATTGTGGGGCGTCCACTGGCCGCCCTGCTTATCAATGCGCACGCCACGGTAACGGTATGCCACTCGCGGACAAAGGATCTGGCGGCCGTGTTGCGGGCCAGTGATATGGTGTGTGTTGCGGCAGGCTCGCCCGGCCTGGTGCGGGGCGATATGCTCTCGCCGGGCGTTGTGGTGGTAGATTTTGGTATCAACGTTTTACCCGATGGCACGCTCACCGGCGATGTAGATGCGGCCAGTGTGGAGCCGGTGGCCGGTGCGTTGACGCCAGTGCCGGGCGGTACCGGGCCGGTAACAAATATGATGTTGTTGCGCAATGTGCTGGCAGCGGCACGCCACCAGATGGGCAGCGCCTGAATGAAAATGAAAGTGCTGGTGTTGGGCAAGGATGGCCGCGCACATGCCATGGTCTGGAAGCTCTTTAACAGCCCCCTGACCGAGGAAATTCTTTGCCTGCCGGGCAATGGCGGCACCGGCCAACTGGCGCTTCAGGCCGACGTAGATACACAGAATATTCCCGACCTGGCCCACTGGGCCTTTCGCGCCGAGGTAGATACCATTGTGCCTATTGCGACTGCGCCTATTCGTGATGGGTTGGTTGAGGAGGCACAGTCATTCCGCATCAATGTGTTCGGGCCCCCTCCGCATAGTGTGCGGCTGGAAGAGAGTCGCTGTTATGCCAAGGAGTTTCTGTTGCAGCATGGGTTGCCAACGGCTGAGGGGCGGGCCTTTACCAGCCTGGCCACCGCCGAGCGCTACCTGGCCGCGCAACCGCTCCCCATTGTGGTCAAAGCCGATCACCGCGCCGTGGGCGAAGGTATCTACCACGACCGCTATACCGCCTTGACCGCCTTAAAAGATCTCTTTGCTGTCCGACCAGTCGAAGGGCACAATAACGGCGTGGTGATAGAGTCCTTTCTACCCGGTACGCGCGTTTCCATGTCGGCCATCACCGATGGCCATACCACCCGGCCCCTC
The DNA here is from genome assembly GCA_034437375.1 of Chloroflexaceae bacterium. Lineage (GTDB taxonomy): Bacteria > Chloroflexota > Chloroflexia > Chloroflexales > Chloroflexaceae > JAAUSY01. Next base: position 66,478 of record DAOTUK010000064.1, read on the forward strand.
TTGCCAACCTGGATTTATGACCGCCTGGGAGAGGGCGGCAAGGGCGAAGTTGCCCCGGCGATGGGGGCCCATACCAGCGCCTCGACATATGCGCAGAAACTGGCGGGCTATATGCACCAGAATCTTATTCAACCGCTGGTTGCGGCGCTACACCAGGATCAGGTGGCATACCAGGGTATCCTGGGCGTAGATTGTATTATTACCGACCGCGGCCCCCGTATTACGGGCTTGCGCTGTACCATGCGCGATATGGAGTCCCAGGTAGTCTTGCCGCGTCTGGAAGACGATATATTGCCCCTTATTCAGGCCGCCATCACCGGACGCCTGGAGCAGATGCCCGCCTTGCGCTGGCGCGACGAGGCCAGCGTGGGGATAGCGCTGGTCGCTCAGGGCTACCCCCACCACTTCCCAATGGGGAGCTCCATAGAGGGGTTGGAACTGTTGGATGAGGGTATTCTGGTATTTCACGATGAGACGCATAGTCCGCTTGGGCTACGCTACGACCCCTCGCCGCGTGGGCCCGACCCGCTGTCGGCGTTGATTATGGGCACAGGCGGGGAGAAACCGCCCTTCAGTACCACCGGTGGCCATGTGCTGTGTGTGGTTGCGCTGGCCGCAACGCTCAATGGCGCACGCGGTAAGGCGGTCATCAACGCCGAACGCATCACCTTTACCGGCAGCTATTTTCGCGGCGATATTGGCATGTACGAGCTGAAATAGCCGCCGGTACGGCGCACGCTACCACTTTTCCTCTAGAACCATCGTCTCTATTTTCTTCAAGACGAAAGAGCGGTAATCCTTGCGCAGGTAGCAATAGGCGCGTAGATGGATATTGCCGCGGATAAGGGCCATTTCCAGCGGACGGATAAGCCGTTCGGTGTAGCCGCTACTTTGCGAACGGTACCCAATGCGCAGGCAGCGCTGTTCGTGCATGGCGCGTTGGACGAGGGGCGGTGGTACCGGCTCCGGGTCGCCCGGCAGGAGCCCGCGCTGGTAGCGCAGCGTATCGGCCAGGCTCGTGATGCCAAGCTCGGCCAGCAACCGCTCAAGGTATTGGAACAGGCCCCAGAGGGTTTGTACGTCTGAGGCGGCGCGGTGGGTTGGGCTTCGTAACCCCAGGTCTTTGGAAAGCGCGTGCAAGCTGTGGGAGCGGTGGCGCGGTAGCAGTTGTCGTGCCAGTATCAGCGTGTCAAGGACGGGGAAGACCGGTAGGTGATAGCCGATCAGTTGCAGTTCGTGGGCCAGGAATGCGACGTCAAAGGAGGCGTTGTGGGCTACCAACACGGCCCCTTCAAGCAGCGAGAGCAGCTCATCGGCAATGCCATCAAACGTTGGCGCATCGCGCAGCATGTCGGCGGAAATATGATTGACAGCAAAGGCTCTGGCGTCTATGGGGCGTTGGGGGTTGATGAGCGTGGTATAGCTGGTTTCGACGCGGCCGCCGCATACTCGCATCAACGCCACCTCGCACACGCGATGGTTATGGGCGGGCGAAAGCCCGGTCGTTTCAAAATCGAAAAAGCAGAGGGGCAGCACGTTGAGTGTCTGCCCCAGAATGTTTGTTGTTATCACTGGCCAACCGGTACCTTTGCTGCGACATCAGGCGCGATGGTGAGCAGGGTATAGTAAACCCACCCGACAATCTCGCGTTCATTCCGTATTTGATACCATGTGCCGTCGGCGGTCTTTTGCAACAGTTGCACCGTCTCATTGGCGTTAATTTGATCGAGCACTGGTTCGCCGCCGGGCGTCTGGCGTACGTTGCCCCCGTTAAATACGCTGGCGGTCAATCCCGTTGAAGTGGGGGCGGGGGTTGTTCCCGGTGGGCCTGTTGTTGGTGCGGGAGAAGTCACCGGAGGCGTGGTTGGTTCGCCCGTGGGGGGGGGTGTCGTGGGGGCGGTCGTGGTCTGGGGGGGCACAGTGGCGGCGGTGGTCGGGCCGGTTTGCCCCTCGACAGGTACCTGGGCCGCTATCTCGTCCGGAATGGTCAGCAAGCTATCATGCACCCAACCCACCGTTCCATCAGATGTCTGAAGTTGGTACCATTCCCCATCAGCCGATTGTTGTAGGAGTGTGACTTGCTCATTGGGGTCAACCAGCCCTACGGGTTCACCATTCACCGGGGCTTGTCGCACATTGCCGCCGTGGGCTACCGTCACGACCCACCCATCGGCGGGAGTGGGCGACACGGTGGTGATAACCGCCGTCGTTTCAAGCGTCGTTTCAAGCGTTGCTTCAAGCGTTGTTTCTGGTGTGGTAACTGCGGTGGGGGGGTCTATGGTTGGTATGTCCAGCGTGCCAGTGACGACGGGTGGTTCGGGTTCAATTGGCGTGGTCAAGGTGTCCGTGGCCGTAATTGGTGCGCCTGGTTCTGGGGGAGGGGCACCGCCGGGATCGGTGGTAGGCGCTGGTGCTGGTGCGCCGTTGCTGCCGACCTGTTCCGGGGACAACTGGTAAAACGCTGCCCGCAATGGATCGGGGACTTCTAGCACCTTTGTAACCACAACTTCGCGGCCATCTTCCGCGGTTGCGTTCAAACGTACGGTATAGGTTTTATCTTGAGACGGTACCGGTGCGTCGGCTACCTTGTTCACGCGCATCTCAACCACGCCGGTCATCACCTCGGTTGACGCTTCCATCGCAGCGTACCATGGGAAGGGCTCGCCCGAATTGTCGCCCCCGTCGCCTTCCAACAGTTGAAACTGCACGGTGGTGCCGTTTGTCAATTCGGTTGTTGCCTCAACCCGAATAATCGTGGCGCTCACCAGATCAGCCTTTTGAATAGCAAAGTCTGGCAGGGGCGGCGGTGGCGGGGTGGGTGGT
>DAOTUK010000065.1:0-5617 GCA_034437375.1 Chloroflexaceae bacterium
GACGACCTCGCATGGTCCTTCCCTTCCCTTCAATCGCTTGATACCTTGCTCTTTTATACCACCTCTTTGTCGGGTGTCAAATTCGGTCATTATTTATGAAATGCTGTACTTAGTACGTTGGATTCTCTCCTGGTGGGACCCCGCCGAACGGCGACTGGCCCTAGCTATGGATGCGTCTACCCTGGGGCAACGCTTTACCGTGTTATGCCTCAGTATCGTCTATCGCGGATGTGCGCTGCCGGTGGCCTGGGTGGTGTTGCCGGCATGTCGCAAGGGAACGTGGAAACCGCACTGGAAAGCCTTGATTAAAGCAATCGCCCCGGCCATTCCGCCGACTTGGACGGTCATCGTTCTCGCGGATCGGGGGTTGTATGCCCGCTGGCTCTACCGCCACATCCAGGACCAGGGATGGCATCCTTTCCTGCGGATCAATGTACAGGGAAACCTACGACCAGCGAATGCCTCGACATTTCAGCCCATCCGCACGTTGGTGCCGCAGATTGGGACGGCGTGGGACGGAGCAGCGACGGTCTTCTCCACGCCGGAATCCCGGCTGGCATGCACGGTGCTGGCGCGGTGGGATGCGGGGTATACCGATCCGTGGGTGATCGTTACAGACATGGAGCTGACGGTGGCCGAGGTCGTCTGGTATGGCATGCGGACGTGGATCGAGGATGGGTTCAAAGATATGAAACGAGGGGGGTGGCATTGGGAACAAACGAAGATGACCGATCCAGCACGGGCTACCCGCCACTGGTTGGGGATGGCGTTGGCGACGTTGTGGGTGGTGAGCGTGGGGGGCGAAGCGGATGCCACGCAGCCGGCCAGCAGTTTGGAAGAACTGCCGGAGACACACATCGCCCGGCGGCGGGTCACACGACGATCCCGTCCGCGTCTGATCAGTTGCTTTCGGCGTGGGGTGGTGCGCATCCTGGCGGCGTTGATCCGGGGGGAGTCCTTGCCCATGGGTCGCTTTATTCCAGAACCGTGGCCGCACCGGGCGACCGTTGTGGCGTTTCCCCAAGCGCCCCCGTCCGAACCGCAACGGGTCGCAGCGTGAGATACCTACCCTTGAAAGGAGCGGGGGAGCGGGGGAGCGGGGAAGCGGGAGAGCGAATTGCTGACCCCTGACCCCTGACCCCTGACCCCTAACTTTCCCTTGCTATGACAAGCAAAACCGTGGTATACTTTTTCCTATCAAACAAAAGATAGACCCACCCTTGCCGGGAAGCAAAAGGGTGGGCCTTGAAAAAGCCTGTTTATAGTATTGGTTCTTGTGGAAATTCGTCATTGAGATAGATGTACTCATTGTACCATATTCTGACACTCGGCAACGAAGCGAGGAGCAACTATGCCGCCACGAAAACAAGCAAAGGCACCACCAGAAACCGTTGATTATTCCTATACGTATGATTCTCGGCTAAACAAACCGCCCGCCAGAATGGAGGGGGGGATATGATGCCCGGAATAGATTGGCTACCCTCCCAAGTCCTCGAACTGCCCCTGGCATCTCCACCCCTCCTTGTGCTGGTAGGAGAAGAAAAGACTTTGACCTGGGCCCTCGCTGAAATCCAGGCGGCTACCCAGACCCCCCACATTGCCCTGTCCCAGGAACTGGGCCGTCATCTGCTCGAAATGACTCCCCGTGAACGCATTCGTGTCGCCGCCCAAACCATTCGTACCCTTCTTCGCCCCTACCGAAACCAGACCGTCCTGCTTGATCGTACCGCCTTGCTCTTCTTACCAGAACTCCATCTGAACCCGCTGCAACTACTCATTGACACCAGTCGCACAATCAGTCCACTGGTTATTGCCTGGAATGGTCAATGGGATGGGACAACCCTCACCTACGCCATCCCCGACCACCCGGAATACTATCGCGCTGTTCACCCAGAGGCGCTTATCGTTCCTATTTCCCAGGAGGACATATGCACTACCGTGACCTGATTCAGTTTGAGCCGCTTTCCAGCGTGGTACAACTGATAGAGGCAGACGAAGCCGATGTCGCCCAACAGTTTGTCGCCAGTTACGTCATCTCAAACCGTATGGCGGATGTTCTCACAACCCTGGTTATTCCTCAGATTCAGTTTGACACGCCCCACGATAATCGGGGATTGCTGATTGTGGGGAACTATGGCACGGGGAAAAGTCACCTGATGGCCGTTCTCTCAGCAATTACCGAACGGGCCGACCTGGTGCCTCATCTAACCAATGAGCGCGTTGCTACCGCAGCCCAATCCATTGCCGGGCGTTTCTTTGTGCAACGCCTGGAAATCGGGTCAAGCAAACGCTCGCTACGCGATATTGTGCTGGATGAACTCCAGGCTTTTGCAACCACGCTTGGGGTTGACGTGTCCATTCCCGCTATGGATCAGATTACCAACAACAAACTGGTATTGTTCGATCTCATTGGACGGTTGCAAGAGCATCACCCGCAGAAAGGGGTACTGGTAATTGTTGATGAGTTGCTTGAATATCTGGAGTCACGCAACGATCAGGAATTCCGGCTTGACCTCAGCTTCATGCGCGAGTTGGGAGAAGTGTGTGCCCAGACCGCTTTCCGTTTCATTGCTGGAGTGCAGGAGTCTATCTTTGATGCCCCGCGTTTCCAGTTCGTATCAGAAGCGCTGCGACGTGTCAAAGACCGCTTCGAGCAAGTACGTATTGCACGGGAAGATCTGGCTTTTGTGGTCGAAGCACGACTACTCCGCAAAAGCAATGAGCAACGTGACCGCGTTGCCAACCATCTCCAACGATTTGCGGCTCGTTACGATGGAATGAGTGAGCGCATGGAGCGCTTCGTCAACTTGTTCCCCGTGCATCCCGATTACCTGATGATCTTTGAGCAAATCAGTGTCATTGAGAAGCGTCAGGTCTTGAAGGCACTAACGCAGGGAATGCAAGCATTGCTGGATACAGCGGTACCCGACGATGCCCCAGGCTTGCTTGCGTATGACCAGTTTTGGGGGCAGATTGTCGAAAACCCGTCCTGGCGGGCAATTCCAGACGTGCGCGAGGTCATGGACAAAAGCCAGGTGCTTGAGCGGCGCGTCGAAACGGCATTTGAGCGTGCAGAGCTTCGCCCGCTTGCCTTACAACTTATCCATGCGCTGAGTGTCCACCGCCTGACCACCGGCAGCATTGATGTGCCAATCGGCGCTACCCCTGCCGAGCTACGCGATACCCTTTGCCCAAAGACGCCCCCACCCAACGAAACCGCCGAGGATGGTGAAAAGGTTATTCGCCTGGCGTTGCGAACTATTGAACGTGCCGTCAATAACCAGTTTATGAGCCGCAACGAAAGTGGTCAGTATTACCTGGATGTTCACAAAGACGTAGACTATGATGCGCTCATTGAGCAGCGAGCCGAGTCGGTGGATCAAGAGCAACTTAACCGGGCCTTATTTGATACCCTGGCTGAGTTGCTGGAACGCCCCCAGTCCACCTATGTACCGGGCTATCGCATCTGGGAATATGAACTGGAATGGGCCGAGCGACGCATTATGCGCCCCGGCTACCTCTTTTTCGGGCTACCACAAGAGCGGAGCACAGCGCAACCCCCCCGCGACTTCTACCTCTACGTTCTGCCGCTCAATACCCCCCCTGGACCGTTGCAACCAGACGAAGTAGCAACATCGCTGATGCCAGACAATGACTTTCTCTCCCTGCTGCGCTCGCATGCCGCTGCACTGGCTCTGCGGGGTACCACCACAAGCGGCAGCAGCCATATCTACGTTCAGAAAGCAGAAAGTTTTCGTAAGCAGATGCTGCAATGGCTCCACAAGCAGGGAGGGCGAGTCTGGCAGGTACGCTACGGGGGGCATTCGCGTCTGTTGACCGAGTGGCCACGGGGCGCTTCCACGGCTCGCTCAGTGGTAGAGATGCTGAACGCGGTATCGGCTACCTGTCTGGAGTCGCAGTTCGCCAGTCAGCGCCCTGACTATCCCTCGTTCAAAGGCTTGCAACGCTCAATTAGCCGCCACAACCTGGAAGACACAGCCCGTGCAGGATTGCAGGCGATTGTTGGAGCCATCCCAACACAGCAAGGGCAGGCGATATTAGAAGCCCTGGAATTGCTAGAAGGGAGTACCCCGCGCCCCCGCGACTCGCGCTATGCACAGCATATCTTGCAAATGTTGCAGCGGCAGGGTGAAGGACAGGTTGTCAACCGGTCTGCGATGTTGACCCCATTGAAGGATGAGCAGGGCAACACCCAGGCCGAGGAAGAGCGACACTACGGTCTTGAGCCAGAGTGGTTGCTGGTCGTGTTGATGACGTTGGTAGCCAGCGGAGACATTGTGCTGGTGTTGCCCGGCAATCAGCGCGTGGATGCTGGCTCCGTGAACGAGGCTATCAAGCGGCCAGTGCGTGATTTGCTCAACTTTCGCCACATTGAACGCCCCCGCGATCTGCCGCTCGCCTCGTTGCTTACGCTGTTCAAACTGTTGGGGCTGCTCGAAGGGTTAATCCGCGACCCCAACCAGCGTGATGAAGGGGTGCGCCAGTTGCAGCAGACGGTCGAGCGCAAGCTGGAAAAAACGGTACAGACCCAACGTCTGGTTGGGCAAGGGTTGGTGCTGTGGAATAGTGCTGTCCTTGAGGGGGTGGTGCTGGCCGAAGTGCAGCGTACCCTTGCCGGGTATAAAGAGTTTCTGGAAAAGTTACGCCCCTATAACACGGTTGGCAAGCTCAAAAATGTGCGTTTGTCTGCCGAAGAGATTGAGGCTCGGACTGCGGGGCGACGACTCCAGGTCGAGTTGCATACCTTCGCGGAGTTGCTGCAAGAGCTACAGCCGCTCACAGCATATCTGACCACGGCGCAGGAGGTATTGCCGGCCGGGCATGCATTTCGCAGCCGGGTACAGACGATGCAGGCGGAACAACTGGCGCTGCTGCGCGACTCACAACGACGGAGCGAAGGCGGGCTACGCTCGCGGTTACTCAAGGAATTGAACACATTGAAGCAGGAGTATACCGAGGTGTATGTATCGCTGCACCAGAACGCCCGGCTCAATACGACACAGGATGACATGAAAAAGCGGTTGATGAATCATCCGCACCTGGCACACCTGCGGGCGCTGGCCCATATCACGCTGTTACCCCGCACACAGCTTGAAACCTGGCAGAATGACATTGTGCGCCTTATCCCCTGCTTTGGCTTCAATAGCACCGAATTGCGTGATAGCCCGATATGCCCGCGCTGCCATTGCCGCCCCATTGAAGAACTGCGGAGCGAGGGTGTGGAAGCCGCGCTGGTTCGCCTGGAACAGGAGCTTGAACAGATGTATGGGGAGTGGTTGACCGCGCTCCGCGAAAATCTGCATGACCCGGTGGCTAACGAGGGGTTGGATTTGTGGGACGATGCGGCTATTCGTGGGAGTATCCGCGAGTTCCGCGACGGGGACAACTTGCCCGTGCCGCTACCACCGGAGTGGTCGCCAGCGGTACAGGAGATTTTGAGCGGGTTGGAGCGGTTGACCATTTCGCACGATGCCTTGCTGACGACGCTTGGCAGTACCCCCATGACCCGCGCCGACTTTGAGCAGCGGGTCAGGCAATTTCTCGACCAGCAGTTGCAGGGGCGTGATGCCCGCAAGGTGCGAATTGTGGTAGAGTA
>DAOTUK010000066.1:0-14801 GCA_034437375.1 Chloroflexaceae bacterium
AGCCGCCATCACCGCCGGTCTGCACCTGGACGGCGTGTGCGATACCTTCGACGCCGTAATGAGCGGCCGCCCCCGCGAACGCAAGCTAGAGATTATGAAAGATAGCCGTATCGGAGCGATGGGAGCCATTGCGCTGGTAGCCGTGCTGCTGCTCAAGTGGGCCTGGTTTTACGAAGCGGGCGCGGCCTGGTGGCAGTGTGCCCTCCTGGCCCCGATGTGGGGACGTTGGGCCGACATCTACGGCATCTACTGGTATCCGACGGCCCGCGAAGGCGGCATGGGCCGCACCTTCCAGCAATACGTCCGGCGCAATGACTTTTTCGTTGCGACGGTGGCGACCCTGCTCCTGGCCGGCCTGGTGGGACAGTGGCGCGGGGTGGTGGCCGGTGTGGCGGTATGGGGCGTCACCTTCCTGCTGGCCCACTGGTGGACACGCGCCCTCGGCGGCCTCACGGGCGATACCTACGGCGCACTCAACGAGATAGGCGAAGTGGTGGCGCTGGCGGCGCTCACGTGGTAGCGGGTGCCTACTCCAGACGCGGTAACCGATAGACCAGCACATCCCCCACCAGTTCCGGCTCCAGACCGGGGCACTTCTCCGCAATCGCAGGCACCACCCAATCAGCATAGATATTTTCCACCCCGGAGCGAAACACTAGCAAGATAACGTTGTGTTGCGACTGGCACTGCCCCACCTCCAACCAGTCATACACCCCCTGATAATTGGGGCGGTTCTCAAAGACACGCCAGGGGACATGCGCTTGCCCCTCATAATAAAAGAGCACATGCCCGATATTGCCAATAACAACCGTATCGGGCCCGTTGACATCGGCGAGAAAGGCCGCAACCTGCGGGTGAAAGCGTGGTACCAGACTCATGCGTATTGGCGTCACCAGCAACCAGCCGGGCACCCGATGCTGGTAATAGTACAGCCCCGCTGAACGCTCGGCAAAATCGTGAACGCGGGGCGGAAAAAACGTTATCACCCTGGGCACACCAAATAGCAATACCGGCACGACTACGATGAACAGGTTGAGAGCAGCGTATCCTCCAAGAATTGGCCCGGCCCGCCGTTGGAGTACCCGCACAATCACCGCGATCAGGAGCGGTTGCAACAGGGCCATCAGCGTCGTTGAGTCGCGGTAATCCATAGGGCGAAAGGAGACAAAGGGTTGTACAACAACATATAACCCCACGAACGCGCCAGGCAACGCTACCACAGGTGAAGGGGGGAGCGCCAACGGTTGCCCACGCCGCCGGTATATCTGCCACAACCGCCGCCCCGGCAGCACCAGTATGCCAATGATAGCCAGTTGCAGCCCGAATTGGAGCACCACATCAGCGCTGCTGGTCTCAGATGCCGCTATGGTTGGGAGCGGCCCAACGGCCGGTACAAGCACCTGTGATGTCTGATTCAGCAACGCGCTCAACCCCTCCCAGAAGGTGTTGCGACTGGCTTGCGTATGCGTGCCCACCACCGCTTCGGAAACCAGCCGGTTGCGCACCATCCAGGCGGCAAAGGGGAGCGCAGACAGCGACCACAGCGGTACTTCCCCCACCAGCCGGCGAGCCCACCCCCGCCGCACGCGCCACCACCCCCACATAGCGCGTCATCATCAACAGGGCCAGCAGCACAATAGCTACAGCGGTCTGCACTGGCGGCAACCGTTCGCGCAGGGGCAACCCCACCAGCACTACCACAACCCACACCAGCAACGGAAGTAAAGACCGGTTCCGAGAGGGCCCACTGGAACATGGACAGGTAGGTATTGGTCAACGAGGCAATCACCACCGCCACCGCCGCGCCCCACCACGAACTACTCAAGCGGTAGGTAAGCACACCAATGCCCACCAGAAAGAGCGGCCAGCAGCACAACGCTGTCCAGGCCGGCGCGGCGATAAAGGGCACCCCCAACCAGAGGAAGAACGCATACACCAACGACGTAACCGGCGGATAGTGGGTGATGGGCTTGTACCGCAGCGTATCGGTGGCGATGTCATAGGCTTTGAGCGTAAACCCGTGGCCCTCAACCAGTTGTAACGCACCACTGAGATAGTTACCACTATCGTACCACCCTTCGCTGGTGCCGTACACCCCAACCGTCAGGTAGAGTACGCCAGTCGAGAGAGCGATGGCCACCAGCGCCAGCAGCAGGGCCGGCCAGGTCCGTGCGGATGTTGCGCGGTGTGTCGGGGGAGCGGTAGGCGACGACTGCTGCATAGAATCCCCCCTTACCGCTGTTCCAAGCGATACACCACCGTATCCTCACGCAGCACAACCCGCTCAAGGGATGGACACTTCGCTTCTACCTGCTCCATCTGACTATCAAAACTCCTATCATTTGCAAAGCGGCGCATCAACAGCAGCATAACATTGTGCCGCGACGTACATACCCCCTCATCTAGCCAGGTATAAAACGCCGACGGGCCGGGCTTAATCCGAAATATTTGCGCTGGCCCATACTCCTGACCCTCATAGTAAAAGAGCATCTGGCCAATATTGCTGATAATCACTTTATCAGCCGTGTCAACCTGGGCTAAGAAGGGCACCACCTCCGGACGGTGGCGCGGCATAAAGCTCATTCGCATCGGCTTGACCACCAACCAGTGAACAATACCGCGTTCTTCATAAACATTGGCTTCGGTAATATCAGGGAAATCATGCACCGCGGGCGGCACCAGCGAGACAACCCTGGGTATTCCAAACAGCACGACGGGCACCACAATAAGCAGGAGGTTTACGGCAATATACCCGGACAGTACCGTCCCCGCCCGCCGCCGCAAGACCCCCACCACAACGGCAACCAGCAGCGGTTGTACCAGGCACAAAAGCGCAGTCGAATCGCGGAAATCCATCGGCTTGAACGAGACAAACGGCTGCACCACAATATACAAAAACAGGAAGGCCGCAAGCATAGGCCCGATGGGTGACGGCGACAGGCTTAGCGGGTATCCAGAGGCGCGATGGGCTTTCCATAGCCAGCGCCCCAGTACCACGATAATGCCCACAATCGCCAGTTGCAACGCCAGATGCAGCACTTGCCCAAGCAAGGCTACGCCGGCCTCAGCCAACGGTATCCAGAGGAAATGCCCCCCCGTACGCAAGATTGGCGTATCGCTCATGGGGAAGAGGGCGGGGAAGAGGAGCTGTATGCTCTGGTTCAAGACACCGCTTACCCCTTCCCAGAAGGTGTTAAAGCTATCATCCAGGTGGGTACCTACCACCACCTCAGAGGCCAGACGGTTGCGCACCGTCCAGGCGGCCGGGGGGAGGGTCGCCAGCGACCACAGCGGCACTTCCCAGAGCAACCGGCGGGCCCGCCCCTGGCGCACGCGCCACCACACCCACCAGAGCCCCGCCGCCCCGAAGAAGACGACCCCCGCATAGCGCGTCATCATCAACAACGCCAGCAACACGATAGCCGCGCCGGTCTGTACCGGCGGCAACCGTTCGCGCTGTGGCAGCCCTACCAGCAACACCACCACCCCCACCAGCAACGGCAAAAACACGGGCTCTGAGAGCGTCAACTGGTAGAGTTGCAGAAAACTGTTGGTCAACGAGGCAATGACCACCGCCGCCGCCGCGCCCCACCAGGAATGGCTCAGGCGGTAGGTAAGCACGCCAATGCCCCCCACAAAGAGCGGCCAGCAGCACAACGCTGCCCAGGCCGGCGCGGCGATAAGGGGCACCCCCAACCAGAGGAAGAACGCATACACCAGCGATGTGACCGGCGGGTAGTGGGTGATAGGCTGAAAGCGTATCGTGTCCAGGGCGGCATCGTACGTTTTGATCGTATACCCATGGCCCTTCAGCACATGCAAGGCCCCGCTCAGGTAGTTGGCCGTATCGTACCACCCTTCGCTGGTACCGTACACACCGACGGTCAGGTAGAGCATGCCAGTGGAAAGCGCGATAGCTACTAGCGCCACCAGTAGGGCCGCGGGGGACAGGGGGGGAGGCGCTGGTGTGTCCGGGGGCGCTATAGCCCTGCGCTGGTGCGTTCTCATGCCTCGCGTCTCACGCCGTATGCCCCCCGTTCGCGTCGGTATCATCGCAGTACCAGGGGCAACACCAGCACATGCGGCTCAACCGGCCCCGCCCGCGGACGGGTAAGCGGGTCGCCAAGCAGACCAAAGGTACGAATAGAATCATAGCAGCAATTACCATTGCGGAAAAGGTTGCTATAGCCGGCGTGAATAAGGGTGCCCAGGGGCGGGGCCTGCTTGCCGCTCGATGACCAGAGCGCGTTGTAAAAGCCAGATTGGAGCGAGTCTTGGCCGTGGGCTACCCCAAGCCCGGACGAGCCCCATACCGCGATACTGCCGCCGCCGGGGTGCAGCAGCAAGCGCTCGTCAATGGTCGTGCCGCTTGGCGAAGAATGGTGGAACGAGCCAGTGAGACAGGTCATCTGAAGCGAGACGGGCAATCTATCGCCATTGGTCAGCGTGTCTACATCATACAGGCCCAGCAGATAGGAGGGCGAGATAGCCGGGTCTGTCACAGCCAGTTGCCAGTAGTGGCTATGGCCAGCGTAGTTGACAAACGCGGCCCCCTGGTTCAACAATTCCAGGGTGTCCTGGTGGGCCCGTTCTGAGTCGGGTTCGCGCCAGGGATCTTGCAAATAGCTCGGTGAGGGGTCGTAGTACAGACGCCGAATATCCATCCACGCGGGTTGCCGCTCGGCGCTGGTATCGGAAAAGAGGGCAAAATCGCCGGCCCCGTCGGTATTGCCATAGGCGTCGCGGTAGTTATCGGACAGGTAGACGTTTCGCGCCCGCCAGAGCCCGCCCAGGCCGCCCTGTTCATAGCGCCGGAGCTTGGACACAACGGCCGCAAGCTCGTCGGTACTCTTGGCCGGCAGACGGCCCAACCACACATCCGGCAGCATGTCGGAGAGGGGGTCATCTCCATCAAGCTGCGCGTAACAGGTTTCGCACGCCGTTTCGCCTATCCAGGGGTCAACCATCGCCAGGTAGGGCGGCACAAAGTTGGTGTGGTTGTGTCCATTGTAGTTGAGCGGGTCGAAGGTTCCGTCGCCAACCAGCGTTACCGCCAGCGGGGGGGTATCCCACGTTGCGGCGGCGTGGCGCAAAAAATTACGCACGGCGTCGGGCGATACCTGCCCATAGCTCCACAGGTCATAGATGGATTGCACATTGACAAACGCGGCGGTATAGCCTTGCTTCTTGCGCATGGCGATGAGCGGTTCGAGCGCTTCTTCAAACTCCGCCGGGCCGATGTAGAGCGCTTCGACATCAAGCGGCTTATGGATGCGCACCGGCTGGTGGGCCTGGTGCGCGGGGGTGTAGACGCTGGTAGCATCCACCACCAGATAGGAACAGGCCTCCGCGCCGGTACAGGCAATCGTGCTGCGCTCTTCGGGCCACTGCAACCGCAAGGGCTTGCGTTCGTTGGTTATGTCGTACACCAGCGCGCCCTCTGGCATATTCTGAAGCCGGTACGGTTCACCGGCAACGCCTTGAAAAGCGCCCCCGCCGGCTTTGAAATCCAGTTTGACCGGACGCTCCCACACAATGCTATCTATCTCTACCCCGTCGGGACGAAACCCCGGTAGCAGGGATACGTCAAATGTCCACAATTGGGCCCCTTTGCCAGTGGGGGAGAGGCGGAACACCTGTTCCCAATCGCCTGTACCGCTCCACTGCTGCCGCACCCTGCTGGTCGCGCCGGCCATCTGCACCGCCAGGCTATGCGTGCCGGAGAGGTAGGCACTTCCCCGTATGGTCAATACCATCTCGCCGCTGGCCAGGGGCAAGGTCGGGGTAAGCGCTACGGTGAGACTGGCCGCTTCCAACCCCGGGCCGGTGCGCAGATTGGCCGCAAACCAGTGGTCGCCATCGGGGCCGGGCACCGTCGAGTCGTAGTAGGTATTCGAGCGCCATACCCCCTGCTCTATGGCGCTTTTCCGTTCCTTTGCGTCCTGGTCAAGCGACACGGTACGGGTCTTGATACGCTGCGCTGTGCCTTCCTCGCTCGTGGTAAGCCAGTAGGTATCGGTGGCATTCCAGCGATCACCGGGCGGCGGCGCATAAAAACGTACCATCTGTTCCTTTGCGGGGGTATCCTTTGCCGGTTGCACAACTTCCAACGCAACGGGTTGCCCATTGTGCCAGAGGCGCAGGGTTCTGGCTTTCAAGCTGCTGGCCTTCACCCCCAGGGCCTCAGCCAGCGCTCCCAGAAGGACATGCTGAAAGCCCGCACTGGCCGTCTGGATACGCAAGGCTTTGCTGCTGGCTATGGCGGTATTGGCGGGAGGCGCGGGCGACAGGGAGAGGCGCGGGGCAACCTGTCCCGCCAGCGCAACCGGGCCCGTATCGGCGGGCGACAGCGGCGTAGTACCGGGGACGAGGGCGCGAACACGGGTAGCCTGGCGCAGCGTGCCGGCTTGCTCAAAGAGTAGGCTAACCCCGACGACCAGGAGACGTTCGCCACGCTGCCACCCATCGCGCAGCACGATAACCGGCTCGGTTGGCATCGTGCGCTGTGGCGGGGACAAGAGGTCGGGGCGTTCGTCACCATCCAGCGTGCGGGGGATGGGGGGCTCGACAACCTGCGGCGTCCCCTGGTAGGGGATGCTCTCGACAACCACGACTTGCGGGGGGGCACGTTCCGGTTGGGCCGGATGGTCTACCACGCGCAGCGCGATAGACGTAACCGGCAATTGCCACCCGCCCACCGCAACCAGCGGCCACGCCGGGCGGCGCTGGCTATCGGTCGCGCACCATTCAAGCCACACCCCCTCGTCGCTGGTCGTTACGATAACCTCGTCGGGGCACGTTGCGCGGGCCAGCGCCGGCAAAAAAGCCTCGCCCGGCCACGAGATTGTGGCCAGAGCAAGGCAGAGTACCAACACAAAACGACTTCCTTGTCGAAACGGCATTATTTCTTCGAACGTCCTATCACAAAACCAAGAACTATTAACACAACCCCAAGCACACCAAGCACGACAGAAGTACCAGAAACCCCTGGCTCAACCGCGGTGCGTGGCAACGTCTGTGGAATATTCGAGCGAACGATGGTTGGCGTTGGCGTCCCCGCGATGGGCGTACCCACGGTGGGCGTCCCCGCGATGGGCGTCCCCGGCGTGGGCGAACCGTCAGGGGTTGGGGTTATCGTCGTCATCGTTGGGGTAGCAATCGGCGTGGGCGTTTCCGCCATAGGCGTAACACCTATTCTGACGGTGCTGGTATTGTCGCTCGAATCATCACTTTCACTGGTCGTCGTGAGCAAGGCCCGATTATAGCTCTCTTCGTCAGTGGGTTGGCATACCGCAGTTGTCTGGATACGAATCGTCACAACGTCACCATCAAAGAGCTTGCCAATATCTACCCGCACGGTATTGCCTACGATAGTGACTGTCCCCCAGGTCGTGGTTGCATTGGTTATGCTAAAGCACTCGTGAATGGTGTCTTCAACCACAACATTGTCCGAACGCCCACCCTTATTGTCCACCGTAATAATAAACTCAACCGTTTCACCCACCCGCGCCTGCTCCGGCTGTACCATCTTCGTCAACGACGGGTTACCAATTGGCGGAGAGCGATCACCGGGGTTGTTGGGATTGTCGGGGTTGTTGGGATTGTCGGGGTTGTTGGGATCGTCGGGGTTGTTGGGATCGTCGGGGTTGTTGGGATCGTTGGGATCGTCGGGGTTGTCCCCTGGCGGAGGCGGCTCATCCGAAGGCGGCGTTATGGCCTCTGGCATGGCTTGCCATGACGTTTCGGCAAACGTCACATGAGGTTTCGTTGGCACAACAGACAGCAGTATGAGCAATGCTCCAGTCACGAGCAGGCCCAAACGCATAAAAGATCTGTTCATAAGCGTATCAAAAACCTTTCCCTATAACGGTGGTTCCCACCCCACGGTTACGACAAACTATCAGACTGTGCTTATTATAGTGAACCTTTTGATCTAAGGCAAGCGTTTTTTTTCAGATTCTGGAGAGGTTTGGGGTGGATACAGGGTCATTTACGAGATAGTGTGACAGACCGTACTAGAACAATCTTACGTGGCTCGTAAACTACTTTCCTGGGAGCGCGGGCATCCGGCCCGCCCCAGAGCGAGACGCTCGCGCTCCCAGGGTTGCTATATGCCCCCCGGCCCATGTGCGACAGACCGTGGTTCTGTGCTACAATAGCAATAGCCATGAACACACACCCACTGCCAGCGGTACAATCGCCACATATGCTCGACTTCTTCAGCCACAGCGATGCCCAGACCATCCGGATAGGGCAGCGCCTGGGGGAACATGTCGAGCCGGGCGACGTTTTGCTGCTCATCGGCCAGTTTGGCGTTGGCAAAACTCAGTTGGTCAAAGGCATTGTCCAGGGCCTCAACTCCCCCGATCTCGTAACCAGTCCGAGCTTTGTTATTATCAACGAATACCAGAGCAACAACCAGCGCCCCGCTCTGCACATCTACCACATAGATCTTTACCGCATTGAAGACCCCGCCGAACTAGCCACCATTGGACTGGATGAAATACTCAACCAGCAGAACATATGCCTTATTGAATGGGCCGAACGGGCCGCCGACTGGCTGCCTGGCGAACACCTGACCATCTATATGAAGCACCTGGACGAAACCAAGCGCGTCTTACGATTTGACCCCCACGGCGAGCGCTACAAACACCTGGTCGAAACCTTCAAAAGTAAGGCCTTCGGATAGGCGCATAGTGAGAAGAAAGCACAAACGGAATCTGGTATGCTTCTGGCCATAGACACATCAACCACCTGGACCGGTCTGGCCTGCTATGACGCAAGCGGGCTTGTGGGAGAGTGCGTCTGGAACTCTGGACGCAACCACACGGCCCAGGTATTGCCCCAACTGACGATGCTTATGCACCACCTGCAACGCATCCCCCCCGACCTGCACGCCATCGCCGTCGCTATCGGGCCCGGCAGTTGGAGCGGTCTGCGCGTCGGTATCAGCATTGCCAAAGGCCTGGCCTGGGCCGGCAATCTGCCCCTTATCGGCATCAGTACCCTGGATGCCCTGGCCTACCAACACCAGCACCCCGCGCTCACCATCTGCCCGCTGGTGCGGCTTGGGCGCGAACGCTTCGCCACCGCCACCTTTACCAGCACCGCCAGCAACACCGATACCCTCCAACGTCTGGATGATTACCGGAGCGTCGCCCCCGAAGAACTCTGCACCGATATGACCACCCCCACCCTCTTCTGTGGCGACCTGGATGCGAACACCAGGCACATTATCCAGGACAGCTTGCCCGACCTGGCCCACTTCCCGGCCCCCATCGCCGCCCTGCGTCGCCCCGCGGCCCTGGCCCACCAGGCCTGGCAACGCCACACCGCCAGCACCTACGACAACCCCGCCACCCTGGAACCTATTTACCTGGGAGAGCCTGTCAAACTCCCAGAATCTTGAATATTCTTGAAGTACCGAGAGAGGAGCCCCCATTGGAAACACCGTTGAAAAAAAACTGGTTTGGTATTACCGAATTGAAAGTACCCGTCATTACCCCCAAAATTCGCTTTGTTGTGGTTGCAAAATTAGGCTTGCCCATCATCGTACCCGCCATTATCCCAGAGATAACCCACGCCGTCGAAGTACCCGTCGTCTCGCCCATCAAAACGCAAACCTCGCGCCTGCCCTCCCAAGCCGTCCCCGTCACCCAGGAAGAACCAACCACCCCACCAACCAGCACCACCACCGCCACCAACCCGAAACCATAAGCCTGAACCGCGTAACCGCGTGATGAGGAGGTGCCTATGTCGGCCCTGAGTCGGTTTGAACAGTTGATGGAAAACCTTGTCGAAGGCTCCGTTGCGCGCATCTTTCGTAGCCCCATCCAACCCGCCGAAATTGCCAAACGGCTAGAACGCGCTATGGAAAGCCAGCAAACTATCAGTGTTCGGCGGGTTATTGTTCCCAACGCCTACCGCGTCTTTCTCAACCCGCAAGACTTTGCCGCATTCCAACCCATCCGCGCCGAAGTAGAGCGCGAAATGGGCACCTACCTGAGCGACCTGGCCGCCGAACGCAACTTTACCATGCTCGAACACCCCAACGTTGCGCTGGCGGAGGACGCCGCCGTCCCGCGTCGCACCATTCAGGTGGTCGCCGAGATGACCACCCAACCAGAATCAGACGGCACAACCAAAGTGATGTCCGGTACTATGCAACTTCAGGCCCACCCGCAGTCGAAGAGCCGGGCGCTCCTACTGCTCGAAACCACCAAAGGTGTAACCCCTATCCCCCTCGAAACAACGCTGCTCACCATTGGACGCGGGCTTGACAACGACATCGTGCTTGAAGATACCCGCGTCTCGCGCCACCACGCCCAACTGCGCTACAAAACCCGCCGCTTCTGGGTAACCGACCTGGGCAGCACCAACGGCACCTTCATCAACGGGGAGCGTGTGAGCGAAGCGGTTATCAACAACGGCGACTCCCTCTCCCTGGGCGGCCTGGAATTAACCTTTCGGGAGGGCTAACCCCAATGTTTGATATAGCCAACCTGTCCCTGGGAGTCATCATCCTCATCTTGCGGGTTGCCGTTGTCTTCCTGCTCTACTTCTTCCTCTGGCAAGTCTTGCGCGTCGTCTCGCACGGGCTCCAGCGCACCGCCGAAACCCCGCGCCAGAGCGCCAGCACCTATGGCCGCCTCATCGTTGAAAGCTCTGGACAAACCGGCCTGCCCGTTGGCAAGGCCTTCGAACTCAGCCCGGTCACCACCCTGGGGCGCAGCCTCGACTGTGATATTGCCCTCAACGATACCTTCCTCTCCGCCGAACATGCACGGCTTCTGTTGCAGGATGGCGAATGGTTGGTAGAGGACGCCGGCAGCACCAACGGTACCTTTATCAACGGCTTTGAAGTGCGCGGCGAAACGGCCATCAAAGCCGGCGACATTATCCGCATCGGCCGGGTCGAGCTCAAACTGGTACAATAGGACGCAGCCGTTACCACCACCCATGGGGCGGGTGGCGTCGTTCGGGGGGAATAACACAGCAATGCGCACAGATGCGGAAGGGCACCCCCGTGCCATGCTCCAACACGAGATCATCGCGGCTCCCACAATAGCGGCAAATGCTCAGATTTTCTATATCATCGGCCCGCCACAACTGCGGCGAGTTGACTACCTCAAGGCACCCGTTAATGGACAGAATGCCAATGCGGACACAGACCGCCGACGGGAATACCTCTATCACACGGGCAAACAATTGTAGCGGGTAGCAATAGACCTCATCGCCTATCTGGATGGTACGCATACGGGGGTGTTGGGTAATTTTCATCTTCCAGATTTGCTCAGTTCTTTCTTCACAACCATAGCGATCCTGTCACACCATGTCTGGTTGATAACTTCCAGGTATTCCGTGGCATCGTGGGCGTTCGCACCACGTATCCTCGCATCACACCTCACCCGTCACTGGTAGCACACTGGCCCGTTCGTTGCCACCAGTATACCACATCCCCTTCTCGCGCCAAAAGCCCCCCCGCCATGGGTGGCACTGTTGGTACTGTTTGCGCCACGTTGTTTCCTATGATACAATCGCGTTCTACCCCCTACGCCACGCTGGCGCGGGGTATTGCGGATATAAGCGGGTACCATACCAAGGGGAGCGGAGTATGAAAAGCAACGAGTTACGGACAGTCTGGTGGGAAGATGGGGCGGTATGTCTGGTAGACCAGCTTTTGTTACCACTAGAGTATGTCACGGTACACTGCGAGACGCTCGACAGCGTTGCGCGGGCCATCAAAACCATGCAAGTGCGTGGCGCACCGGCCATCGGGTGTACGGCGGCCTACGGCATGGCGCTGGTGGCACAGCGCAGCGCGGCCACCAGCAGCGCGGCCCTGCTCGACGAACTGGCGCACGCCAAAGAGACGCTAGACGCACAGCGCCCCACCGCCGTCAACCTGAGTTGGGCCACCGCGCGTCTGCTGCAATGTGCCCAGTCTGTGGGCAACGAAGGGGTGGAAATGCTGCGGGCCCGTCTGCTGGATGAGGCCCATACCGTGCTGGAAGAAGATCTAGCCATGTGCAAGGCTATCGGTGCCCATGGCGCTCCGCTTATCCCCGAACGCGGCCACGTCCTTACCCACTGCAACGCTGGCGGGTTGGCCACGGCCGGCTATGGCACCGCGCTGGCCCCCATCCGCACCGCGCATAGCCAGGGCCGCCCGCTGCACGTCTACGTAGACGAAACGCGCCCCTTCTTACAGGGCGCCCGCCTCACCGCCTGGGAGCTGCGCGAGGCCGGTATTTCCCAGACCCTCATCTGCGATAATATGGCCGGCTATATGATGAACCGTGGGAACATAGATTGTATTATCGTCGGCGCCGACCGCATTGTCGCCAATGGCGACGTAGCCAATAAGATAGGCACCTTTAGCCTCTCGGTGCTGGCCAAGGTGCATAACATCCCCTTCTACGTAGCGGCCCCCTCCTCAACCGTAGACCTCTCGCTGGCCAGCGGCGAGCAGATTGTGATAGAGGAACGCTCCGCAGAGGAAGTGACCCACCTTGCCGGGCGCCAGATAGCGCCAGAGGGCGTCGCCGCGGCCCACCCCGCCTTTGATGTAACGCCATGCGAGATGATAACGGCCATTATCACGGAACAGGGCGTTCTCTCCCCACCATTTGCCGCGGGGTTGAAGGCGTTGTTTCCCGAAAGGCCCCTATGAGCATCTGGGATATTTCGGTACCCGTCTCGCCCGGCCTGCCCGTCTGGCCGGGCGACCCGCCTATCACGCTCGAACCATTGCACACCATTGCCGGCGGGGATGAAGTCAATGTCACAGCCTTCTCCGGCTGTGTCCATGTCGGCACACACGTTGATGCGCCGCTGCACTTCCTGGAAGGCGGCGAGTCGGTAGAACACCTCTCGCTAGAGGTGCTGATGGGCCCGGTGCTGGTCGTTGCCTTACCCGACGTAGACGAAATAACCCCCCAACACCTGGAAGCGCTGGCCCTGCCCCCCCACACCCGGCGCATCCTCTTCAAAACCCGCAACTCGGCGCTGTGGGACAACCCGCACCACCCCTTCTCCCCCAACTTTGTCGCCCTGACCAGCGACGCGGCCGCCTGGTTGGTACAGCACGACGTTGCCCTGGTAGGGATAGACTACCTCTCGATACAACTCTTTCACGACGCCAGACCGCTTACCCACCAGCGCTTGTTGGAAGCCGGCGTGGTTATTCTTGAGGGCCTGGATTTACGGGCCATACAGCCGGGCCATTATCACCTGATATGTCTGCCGCTGAAACTGGTGGGTTGCGACGGGGCGCCGGCGCGAGCCGTGCTAGTGTGCGAGGGGGCCGAGTAACGGACACAGATTAACAAAGAATTATGATAGAACAAACATCACAGGCCATAGACTACCTGGTTGTCCTTCAACCCGCCTTTTTATTTATCGGGGTTGTGCTGGTCGGGGTGCTGATAGAGCGTGTGCTGCTGGTCTGGTTAAAGAACCTGGTCAAACGAACGCAATGGGAATTTGATAACATTGTACTCAATGTCATACGCCGTACGACTATCTTCTGGTCGTTGCTGCTGGCCACCTACCTGACTCTGTTCTCTGTTGAGATAAATTCCACCATAACCGGCTACATTCACAGCGTTCTACTCGTGCTGTTCATCCTCTCGATAACGTTTGCGCTTATCCAGGTGGGCAACGACATGATAGAAGTCTATGGCGGCAAGGGAAATCTCCCCTCGCTCTCCATTATTCGGAATGTCGTTCGCATTGTTCTCTTCCTGATTGGCGTGCTCACTATCCTTGCGCTGTTTGGTGTTCCTATCACGCCGACGCTGGCCGCGCTTGGCGTGGGCGGGTTGGCCGTATCGCTGGCCCTCCAGGACACCTTGACCAACTTGATTTCCGGTATTCAGCTTATTGTTGATCGCCAGATACGCACCGGAGACTATGTGCAACTGAGCAGTGGCGAACAAGGCTATATCCGCGATATAAGCTGGCGCACAACCCAGATACAACAACTGAGCAACAATCTCGTGATTGTTCCAAATGCAACGCTGGCCACGGCCACCATTGTCAATTTTCACCAACCCGAACAGGAGCTATCGGTACTCTTTGAGGTGGGCGTAAGCTACGATAGCGACCTGGAACAGGTAGAAAAGGTCACTATCGCGGTAGCAAAAGAGGTTATGCAGGAGGTGCCCGGCGGCATTCCTGAAAATGAGCCGTTTATTCGCTACCATACCTTTGATAATTCGAGTATTAACCTGACCATTATTCTGCGTGGGCAGCAATTTGTTGACCAGTATTTGATCAAGCACGAGTTTGTAAAGCGACTGCACCGGCGCTACCGCCAGGAAGGAATCGAAATACCCTTCCCCATTCGAACGGTTTATACCAGGGGAGACGCCGGTAAGGACGGGGGACTTGCATCCTAAGCACGATTGCCCACGCCGTCCGACACCGGCCGAAGAATCACGAAACTGATAATAATGCCCACCAGCAGCGTGAGGATAGCCACCGGGCGGCCCAGGTTGAGCACATTCACAACAAGCCCCCACAGCAAGGGGCCCGTAATCGCCGCAAAGCGCCCCACCATCCCATAGAGGCCGTAAAATTCGCCCACCTTTTCGGGCGGGGTAAGCCGCAGCATAAAGGGGCGGTCGGCTGTCCACGTACCGCCAAGCGCGATACCGGCCAGGCAGGGCACGGGCCAGAAGAGTACGCCGGGCAAGTTGAGCAGACCCACCAGCGCGGCCCAGGTAAAAACGACCATCCACAGCGACAATACCAGCATCAGCGACCGGCGGGGGCCGCCGCGGTCTACCACGCGCCCC
>DAOTUK010000067.1:0-11553 GCA_034437375.1 Chloroflexaceae bacterium
CGCAGCGGAATATATGCGATCGCATGGGGTATCCCATGGTTTGCCACAATCTGCTCATGCACGTATATAGCCCCCTGTTTCGCCTGTGCAATCGCTTCAGGATACCGCATCGCCACCTGGCCCGGTGCCCCCGGTGGAAAAGGGGTATGCTCCGCGTGCTCGTGCTCGTGCTCGTGCTCGTGCTCGTGTATCGTCTCCGCAAGCACCTGTCCCTCATAGAGCAAACTCATACCGACATGGCTACCGCCAAAGGTGAGCGCATTCAGAAAATCCGCATCAATGACGCGCGAGGCAACCATGGCCCCCGCGATACGGCCCGTCTCATCATCGCGCAACGGAACCGCCGCAATCAAACACAGCTCCGGTTCAGACGCATGCGCACCCGAAGGATCGGCCCCGTTTGTACACAGCATAATAGCCACGGGCGTCGCCCCCCCAAGCGCACCGTCAATCATCGTCTCAATCTGCTGCTCATCACCAAACCCCAACCCGCGGCCCTCTTCCAGCACATCGCCATCGGTTCCAAAAAAACCAACCCCATCAAACGCAACCGGCGCCCGTCCCTCTTCAACGGCCGTTCTGGTCCAGGCCAGATTTGCTGAAATATCAGGAGCCGCAGCCAGCGACAACGCATCCTTCACAATAGCCTTGCGGGCCTGCGTAAACTGCGCTTCGACCAGGGTAGCTTCCTCGTGGGCATGCTGCCGGCCTATCTGACGTACCAGCCTATCAACATTGATATTCAATATCACCATGACAATAACAAGAAAAAAGCTCAAGACCCCCACAATCACCAGATTGGCCTTAAACCGAAGGCTTAACCGTTGTACCCAGGACATAGAAGTAGCAGGATGGCGCGACTCGCCGGTTCCACCATGCGTGTTCGCATGCAACGAAGCATCGTGAGTCATACCATCCCCTTCCCTATCCAATCACCTATTCTCGTTTCTACCGGGCCTTCCACACATCCTCGCCTTCAAGAATGGCCTTGATTTGCTGGGGAAAGAGATCAAAATCTAATGGCTTCCCGATAAACCCATCAAACCCCGCCGTCCGCGCCCTGGCCTCATCCTGGGGTAGCACATTGGCTGTCACCGCCACCACCAGCGTATCCTGGAGCTTGGGATGGGCCCGAATATTTTTCAACACCGCATACCCATCTTCATGCGGTAACTGAATATCCAACAAGATCAAGTCAACGCGGGGCATCGTCTCGGCCAGTTTGATACCCTGGCGACCAGACGCCCGCGAATTCACATACTTCACGCCGATCATCCGCAATAAGTCTGTCACGACCATTAAATTATCCGGGTTATCCTCAACCACCAGTACATGCGCCTCTTCAGGTTGCATGGCTTTTAACTCCTTTCATCAACCACA
Source organism: Chloroflexaceae bacterium (assembly GCA_034437375.1). GTDB lineage: Bacteria > Chloroflexota > Chloroflexia > Chloroflexales > Chloroflexaceae > JAAUSY01. The sequence goes on from DAOTUK010000067.1 coordinate 1,381, forward strand.
CCAGCAACAATACAGACACTGTTGTGTGCAGTCTTCTTCTCACGGGATACCACGATTGTTCGCCACCTTCTCACGCCCTTTGCCAAGCGCCTGCTTGCTCAACGCCAACAACGAATTGACGCGGCCAAGCAAGTGCTCGCTATGAACTACATCCTTTGAGAGAAAACTATTGACCCGACGGGTCAGATACGCTTGCTCTTCGCTGCTCAAATCTACCGCCGTCAACACCACCACCGGAATAGCGCGGGTCGCCTCGTCACATTCTAATTGCTCCAACACGCCAAATCCATCAACCTCTGGCATCATCAAATCGAGAATAACCAGATCTGGTCGCTGTTCTGCAATCCGATCCAACCCTTCGCGCCCATTGCATGCTGTGATGACCTGGTAATTTCCCGCCAACGACAGTTCATTCTTCACCAGTTCTAACATATCGAGATCATCATCTATCACCACCACCCGTGCCCCATCTCGCACCAACCGCGCCACTGCCGCGCGCAACTTTTGCTCCTCGATTGGCTTGGTCAGATAGGCACTGGCCCCCAGTTGCAACCCCAGACGCTGCTCATCCACCACTGTATAGAGAATAACCGGCGTTGCCTGCAAATCTTGCGCTGCCTTCAACTCAGACAGCAATTCCCACCCATCTTTATACGGCATCAAAACATCGAGAATAATCGCAGCTGGCAACAACCGGCGGGCCTCTTGCAACGCTCGCCGCCCATCCGTCACCCCATACACCGCGTACCCATCCGTTTCCAGATAGGAAGCCACAATATCTATCACCGCAGCATCATCATCAATCACCAGCACGGGCACCCCATCAGGGTGCGAAGACATCCGCACATACGGCTCTTGCTGATCTTTCTCCATGACGATCAATGGCAGGCGAAAAGAAAACGTTGACCCCACCCCCGGCGTACTCTCCACCCAGATGTCCCCGCCATGCATCGCTATCAACCGCTTGCAGATAGCCAGACCCAACCCCGTACCTTCATAGTTCCGATCCGAACCGCCATCAGCCTGGCAAAATTCTTCAAAAATGATGTCCAACTGCTCCGGCGCAATACCTACCCCCGTGTCGCGCACACTGACAACCAGCCAGTCATCCTGGCGACACACCTGCACATAAATATGGCCCGCTTCCGTAAACTTGGCGGCGTTCGAAAGCAGGTTCAGCAATACCTGCCGTATGCGCGTACGGTCGGCCGCAACTGGCGGCAGGTTCAGCGCAATATCCTGTTGCAACTCTATCGGTTTCCCTCTGGTCAACCCAACCGCAGTAGACATCGTACTACGGACCAGTTCGCCCATTAAGAACACTTCTTTGTGCAGCTCCATGCGCCCGGACTCAATCTTCGACAAATCGAGAATATCGTTAATCAGGCCCAGCAAATGCTCCCCACTGGCCCGCACCCGATTGAGATAATCCACCTGCTCATCTGTCACCGGCCCGCGCATCCCGGCCAGAATAATACGGGTAAAGTTAATAATGGCATTGAGCGGCGTCCGTAATTCATGGCTCATATTGGCCAGAAATTGCGACTTCATCTGGTTGGCTCGTTCAGCCTGCGCGCGGGCCTCCTGGGCCCGACCTTCGCTGGCACACAACGCCGCTTGCGTTCTCGCCAGTGAATCCAGCATGGTGTTCATATCTTCTGCCAGCATACCTACCTCGTCGCTCCCTTTGACGGGCACCCGCACAGAAAGATCGGTACTGGTGGTAATAGCCCGTACCCGCTGGCTTATCTCAGTCAACCGAGATACGACCACTATTTGCAAGGCCAGCAACATAATGCCGCCAATCACCACGACCCCTATCACAAATGCTCCCACGAGTTGGGTTACGCTCGACACCCCCTGGGCATAAATAGTGCGGGGGCTATCGGTACGCACAACAACGGCCGGCGCACCATACACATCTGGCACCAGCGCATACCCGGCTATCGTTTCGTCATCTAATACCCGCGTCACTATTGGAGAACTCGCGCTATCAAGCTGGTTCATCGCCCACCGCATATCCGACGGTAGCGTGTCTGCATCTACCCGCGCCATCGTCAGCGACAAATTGGTCACAGTCGCAAACGTACCTACTTTCTCTTCATTCAGATAGCGTCCCATCAACAGCGTACCCCGCGCTGGCCCTTCTGCATTGGTGGTCAGGATAGGACGCGACACCACTATCAACACCCCTTCGGGAAAAACCAGTAGTCCCTGCGTCCCCTGTAAAATATCGGGATGCTGGAGTAAAGGATTATCCGGGGTGAGCGATTGCAACAACCCCTCCGGCAGGGCCATCATCCTATCGTCATCCTCCACATAGGTGCGCCCAAACACCACCGTGCCCGACGGGTCCAGAAAGGCGATCATCTGAAGGCGCATATCGTGCAAATACGTTCCCTCCTCGCCTATCCCCATATCGGCAGTCATGTTTTCAGCAATGAATGCATCGTTTGGCGCTTCGATATACGTAATCATCTGATCCCAGGCCGACCAATCGCGTGCCAGGCGGTCAAGCTCTTTCATGTCGTCTTGCAACGCATGCAAAGCCCGCTCCACATCTTCGGAGACCTCCTGTGCTTCATAGGTAGCAAAACTTTTCAGTACCACTGACGATACTAGCGTTGAGATCAGCAAGGCCAGGAGCAAGAGCGAGACAATAATAATAACCAGGGTTTTATTCCACAGATTCATACGATACATCCACGTTACTTGGAACAACCGCTATCGCAAACGCGCACATCCGGCCAACCAACAACCGAGCCAGTAGGAACAACTATCGTCATAAAAGGGAGTATTCGAATACAATACGGCTGATGTGGCTCTGGCAAATCAGCTCGATGGAAACTCTGCGTTGAGGACAGGTTCATACGAACCCACGTCAGCACCCGACAATCACTCTCTATAAACAACTACCACGCCCCCGCTTCCTGGGGACGTACCGTAGGCAAAGTACCCTATCACTATTAAGAATATGTTAATAGTACAGCAATAAAATGTTAAGCATGGGCGATACTATGGCAAAAGGGGATATTTCTCAACTGTTGTACCTACTATATATAGTCGTTTGGGAGATATGATAATTTGCAAATAGCATGTACAATAGAACCATTCTGTCCACGGTAGTAAAGTAAAGGATGGAACACCCTATGGAAACAACAAGTACTATCCTTATTATTGATGATGATGCCGATAGCCGTGAAATCCTGCGAGCGCCGCTCCAGGTACAGGGCTATCATATAGAAATTGCGTGCAATGGGGTAGAAGGGTTGGCCCAGGCCCGCGCACACAAGCCCGACCTTATTCTGCTCGATGTGATGATGCCTGAAATGGATGGCTTCGAAGTATGCCGGCGTGTCCGCCACCATGATGTGTTAGCCGAAATTCCCATCGTGATGATAACCGCGCTTGACGACCGCGACTCGCGTTTGACCGGACTACGCGCTGGGGCCGACGACTTCATCACCAAACCGTTTGACCTGACTGAATTGCTGACCCGCGTCCAGACGATTACCCGTCTGAACCGCTATCGCCATTTGATGAATGAGCGGGCCCGCTTTGCCGAACAACTCCAACGTTCCCGAGACGAACTGGCGCAGGCGTACGATGCAACCCTGGAAGGGTGGGTCAAGGCGCTTGACCTGCGCGACCACGAAACCGAGGGCCATTCGCAGCGCGTGACGGAAATGACGCTCCGGATGGCAGAGCGGCTTGGCATCCACGGCGAAGCACTGGAACATATCCGCCGTGGCGCACTGTTGCACGATATTGGCAAAATGGGTATTCCCGACGCCATTCTCCACAAGCAGGGGACGCTGACCAGCGAGGAAATGGCGATTATGCGACGGCACCCTATCTATGCCTATGAATGGCTCTCGCCCATTGCTTATCTGCGCCCGGCCCTCGATATTCCGTACTGCCACCACGAAAAATGGGATGGCAGCGGCTACCCCCGTGGTCTCAAAGGCGAGGAGATACCCCTGGCCGCCCGCATCTTTGCGCTGGCCGATGTCTGGGATGCCCTCCGCTCGGCCCGCCCGTACCACGAACCCTGGTCGGACGAGGAGGCCCGTACCCATATTCGAGAACGAGCAGGTACCCACTTTGACCCGTCGCTGGTCGAACTGTTCCTCTGCAACCTTTCTCAACATATTGGGCCGCATACCCGTTGACGATTGTCAGGTCGGTAAGTAGCCCACCCCAAACACTGTCACGATAATCTGGGGGTTGGCGGGGTCAGGTTCAATTTTGCGGCGCAGGTTTTTGATATGCACATCAATGGTGCGTTCATAGCCTTCGTAGGCGTGGTCTTGCGCAGACTCAAGAAGCTGTGCGCGGCTCAGGGGACGCCCCACATTGCGCAACAGGGCCACCAGCAGCGCATATTCGGTTGGGGTAAGCTCAATCAGCACGCCTTGCACCCGCACGCTTTGCCGTTCCAGATCAAGCTCAACTGGTTCGACATGGAGCACGCGGGAAGGGTTGAACGCTCCGCTGGTACAGTCTCAAGCGACGGGGGGGTAATTGCGCTGTTGTCGTTGCCGTTGCCGTTGCGGGCGTTGCGGTGGTCCGGTTCCGTCGGCATCGGTATGTCGTCGCGTTCAAAGGTTTTGTCTATTAACTGTTCGGCCATCTCGCGGTAGATGGCCAGCTTTTCATCGGCCTCTTCCTGGGTGAGGCGGCCATCCGCTACCAACCCATCGAGCCGTTCCTGGACAACCTCTTCCGCAGTCTGTATCACGGTGTCGCCATCGCTACCGCCCGCTTCGGCAATCTGGGACAATGTTTTGCCCCGCACGAGCTGGAAGAGCACCCGGCGCTGTGGCATATCGGTCAGGTCGGAGGTGGTGCGCACCAGCAGCGACCCAACCACCACTTGTTGCCCCTTCTCGCGCCGTTCGATCATCTTCGCTCCCAATGCAGGGTCGTTGATCAAGTCGGTCATCCGCTCCACAAGATCCCTGTGCAGTGCGTCGGCGTCGTCTTGCGACATCTGCTCCACGGCTACCGCTTCATCCAGACGTTCCTGCATCTTGCCGGCAACATACGCTACTACCTCGTCACCACTGCTGCTGTGGGCTTCGGCTATCTGCGCCAGACTCTGGCCGTCTTCCAGTTCAGCTTTCACATCTTCAAACGTGGCGCCTCCCTCATACGCTGTGGCGCTGATGAGCCTTGGTACCAGTATAACATCCCACCAGTTTTGCCGACCTATCCAGGGAAACGGATTTTCCCACAGATCGCTTGCTTGCACCAATGCAGGGTCATTGACCAGTTCGGTCATGCGCTCCTGGAGCTTGAAGATAATTATCAATTTGGTGCTGCGCGTTATCAGTTCTACTTCGACCGCTTCGTCCAGGGCGCTGCTGGCGTTGTCAAGGACGTACGAGACCACGTTGTCGCCACTGCTGCCGTGGGACTCGGCGACCTGGGACAGGCTCTGTCCGCCTTCCATTGCACTAACGACGGAATCGAACGAGATACCGCTTTGATACGCCGTTGCGCTTACTAACCGCTGCCCCAGAAAAGCGCCCTTCCAGGGGTCAAACTGCACGTCCGTGGTGGGTTCTAACGATGGCAATGCCGCATGCACCATTACCGGCCAACTTGTTGCCACCATACCAACTATCGCCAACCCGACCAGTATCATATACTGCACCATTTTCATACAACACTCCTTTCATACTAGCTGGTTTGCCATTGTTCCTGGGCAAACGCAGCTTTTGGTTTTTGCTGTTCTGCTTTTTAGTATGTCGCGGAGATGTAAAGAAGTTATGAATCGGGTGTAAAGAAGTTTTGTGCATGCACTGGGGAGACCACCACAAACCGGGGGCCAGGGCATTCCTAGACCGCAGCCAACTCTGATCGGAGATCGGTTCCCAGGCCGGGATACCAGTCACAAAACGTGCCCCACAAATCATCATTGCGTACCTGGGGGTACGAACCTGAAGCAAGAAGAGATGACCTTGAGATGCTCTTCAAGAAAACTCGTGAGCAGTGCATCACGGTGGTGGTGTTGCTCGACGAGTTCAAGAGTATGCTGTATAGTCCAGCAGAGTTTGACGAGCCATTTCTGCGTTGGCTCCGTGCCTGCTCGCAGGATGGGAAAGTAGCTATGGTTGTCGCTACCCGCCAACCACTTGGCGGCATAGAACGGTTTGACTTCTATTTTGCCAACTTCACTCTGGACGAGAGCGACCCGCGCTGGTACGAGGCACTCAAGAGCACGCGCACGCTGCCCGTCACCTATCTGCGCCGCGAGGATGCCTGCCACTTCTTCACCAAACCCGCCCCCGATTTTCCCGATGGCGTGTACGAGCCGGCGGCGGTGGAACGGGTGCTCAACCTGACCAATCAATGGGCACCCCTTGCTGCTGCACATGGTTGGCGAACAGGTGATAGGGGCGTACAACCGCGAGCGCGAGGGGTTGCCGCCCGGCACGCCGCCGGGGTTGCCGCTGCCGGTGAGCGCGATTGATGCGGTGGTGCCGGCCGTCTTTGACAATGGGCACACGGCGTTTATGAGCATCTGGCAGTGGATGATGCGTATTAGCGCCGCGCCAGCAAGCCGCGCCGTTGTTGCAGGCGCTGGCGCAGGATAAGTCCCCCGATGCGATTGGTGCGCCGGAGCAGCGGGCGGAGTTGCTCCACCTGTTCTGCGAGCGCGACCTGCTCTACCAGCGGGACGATGGGCGCTATGCCTATCAGGTGCCGTTAATTGCCCATTGGATAGCGCAACAACGGCGCTTGCCGCAGGAGGTGGTGTAAGGCGGGGGGGTAGGGCGCTACCGAAGACTCGTATCCACCCGTAGAGTTCGCGCACCTTGAATGCGGTAGTGGCGGATGTGCGTACCAGGGTTGTGCAGGCGCATTGGGAAGCGCAAGGAGCGGAGTTCGCGTCCGCACTGACAACAAAACTGGGCCGTGTCGGCGTTGCGGGCCCCACAGCCCGTCCCGGAAAGCAGGTCACGGCAAATGATCATAGCGCAGGTTCCCTTTCATAGCCACCATTGGTATTTCGTGGCAGGGCGATACAAGATAATCAACGCCCCGGTAGATCGTCGGCTTTGGCTCCATTGCGATCTCCTTGCGTTTTCACCTGACGTATATGCCCTCGAATATAGAGGACATCTGCTGGCAACCCTTGCACAAAGCCCCCATCGCAGACGGGACAATGGTTCTGGATTGAGGATAGTCGTATAGCCCAGGGTCAGTCCAAGGGTTAATTCCACGACTAATTCCGGGTGCCCCGTATACAGTGCTGCCAGTGCTCTGGCGGCGGCTTGTCCATCAGGAGAAGAAGCCATCGATCACGCCGACTCCGGAAGAACAAGCCGCTCTGTCCGACGGAAACAAACGTGCGATGATTTTCATCTAGTTATCCGAACTCAGGTTGATAACCTCCTCAAGCGGGCGACGCGGCGTGTGTTCCGACTCCGCTGCGGCATAGCCCAGACGGAAAGCGTGTTGGGGCACAACACCCGCCACTGGCAACAGTCCGGACAGACGCTCCCGCAAATCGGGCAACTCCATGGGCTGACTCATCGGGTGCAACCGAATATCGCGGGCCGTCGCGGCCAGACTGAGGCGCTCGAACGCCTGCCCGACCCGCACTTGGACGCGGGGATCATCGGTTGGGGTAGCCAGCACCCCAAGCACGGGCGCACTGAGCAGCACGTTGCGATCCTGCTTCCCAATCATCTTTCCCATATTGACATAGGTTACGGCCAGTTGACCGAGTTTAGCCAACAACCAGGGCGCACCAAAGACCCCTTGCCCGATCCAGAAGCCTAACTCTTCGCGGTAGGCCGGATTGGCAAACTGGCGGGCATCCCCCTCGGTAATCAGTTCCTCGGCATGCTGCTTGATGGTCGAGTCGTCGGTCAGCAGCAACGTGATGTCCTCTTCTTCGACGCACTGTTCAAGCCAGCGCACATCGTCTACGGGAATAGGGGTATCATCGTAGACCTTGTGGTTAGTGTGGCGCATGGGGATGGCCGCGAAGAGTGCGGGGGCCCGTTGGGGGGTATCGTCGTGTGCCGGGGTGAGGCAGACCGAAGCCATGTGATCGGGTTCATCAGGGTAGGGGAGATAGGTCACGTCGCTGGCATAGCCAAAGTAATTGGCGGCAATGAGCAAGTTTTCAAGAGCACATCCAATGCTGATGTGCAGTTCGCGTCGGTCGGCATCGGCAACCCGCAACCAGCGCGACGGGTCGGCCCACAGATGAATCATGGGGGGCTGAACAACAAACTGCCAGGGTTGCGTGTTGTGGCTGGAGGCGGCCAACAGCGCATAGCGGAGCAGGAAGTGGAGCCGGTCGGTTTCGGAGCCGTCGTGTGGAAAGTCCTGCGCGTTCACAGACCATGGGGTCGTTTTCGGGTCATAGGTACCGGGGGGCATAGCGATTTTTCGCCTTTCTTTTGCTCGTCGGCTATCCTGTTCCCCAGTCTACCACACCATAGCGGCCCCGCCCCCCGCCCGGCTACGAGTTTCGGGCCTGGCCGGGTGGGGAGGATGTGGATATGCTCCGCTGCCCGCGAGCCCCACAGCCTGTCCACCTGTCCAGGGCAAGCAATACCTTCCTGGCCGATGCTGCATACGCCCCCGCCGCCTATACTGGCATACACAAGGAACCGAATGCCTTGTATAAATGCAATGAAAGGAACATGTCCATGAACCCAACACCTGATAGAAACACCACCGTTTCAAACTGGATGCTCGCTGGTTTATTCCTGGGTACGCTGTTTGGGGTTTTTCTCGAAAACATCGCGGTATGCGCGGGAATTGGGATGCTCCTGGGTATTCTCCTGGGAGCCATCCAGAGCCGCCGCACAGACCAGGAACGATAGTTAAAGACAAAGAAAGGATATTCCCAATGCCTTCCCGAATACACCGATGGATACTCTCGCTCACAGTGGCCAGTATTGTTATTCTGGCCGGCTGCGCCGCAACGGCCCAACGGCCGCCGGCCACGCCCCCACCAACCGCCGCGCCACCCCGGACAAACACCACGACCGCCCCTACCGCCCCACCGCCCGCCGCTGCACCGCCTGTTTCGTCATCCCTGGTCGGGCCGGAGTGGCAGATAGCCATTGCGGGCGACCTGAACCGCGATGGACGGCGTGATGTGGTGGCATACAAACCGGCCCCCATCGAGCCGAACCGGGCGGCGTTACCCGAACAAGAACGCACGGCATATCCCTTTGCCATTACCGAGGCCGTCATTGTCCAGGAGGGCGAACCGGGGACGCCCTCCATCCAGGCGGCCATATCGCCACAGGGGGTATCCGCCGGCCCCACCACGCTAATTACGGCCGATCGCTTTGGTTCGCCCGGCCCTGCGGCCTTCCTGATGGGCGTCAATACACAGTCCGACGTACTGGTCACCTGTCTGCCGCTCAATGCCGACGGCGATGTCTATGCCCAGGGGTTCGGGTTGTACTGGAACGAGGGGCAATTAGCCTACCGTCTGATGGTCGCGGGACAGGCTGTGCCACCGCCCGACACGCCGCCCGGCTCCACCTTGCCGTTGACCACCCCGCAACCCTCCGAAACGCAGTCACCCGATGCAATAGAGATTGTGCTGTACTGGTTTGTGGGCGAGGAACTCCAGCCGGAGTACCGCCGCATTCCGCATACGCTGGCGGTTGGCACGGCCGTGTTGGAGTTGTTGCTGGCCGGGCCACCGCCCGGCCTGTCCACGGCAATACCAACCCCCGACGAGGTGCAAGCGTATGCCGGGCGACAAGCCGACTGGGGGCCCCGTGTGCGGCTCCTGGGGTTGACGATTGATGATGGGGTTGCAACGGCCAACTTTTCGCAGGAAATGCATGCCTATGGGGGTGGGTCGGCGCGGGTGGCGGGTATCCGTGCGCAGATTACCCGCACATTGCAACAGTTCCCGACGGTGGACACGGTACGCATTGCGATTGAGGGGCAGACGGAAGGGGTCTTGCAGCCGTAAGCGAGGGTATGGGTAGTGGCACCTCCAAATTCACTCTGTTGGTTCCGAGGATATACCAGCAATTTCTATACCACTACCGAAGCCCCACCCACCAGTACCAGCGCAAACAGCAAACTGCCGGTCAGCATGATCAGTGGCACCCCGCCGCGCAGTGCCTGCGCCGGAATAGTCGTGATACCCCCTACCGGCACAACCCATGTCAACCA
>DAOTUK010000068.1:0-34658 GCA_034437375.1 Chloroflexaceae bacterium
GCTCCCCCGCTCCCCCGCTCCCCCCGCGCTACCGCGCTACCGCGCCACCGCCTGCGCCTCATCCAGGATAATCGCATCAATCAGCAATTCCACCGGCGCGTGGTCATCCGTAAACGGCGCAAAACGCGCCTGGTCGGGCGTAAACTCGCGCACCGGCCCGCGCCCCTCGTGAAGGGCCCACCCCATCACCCGCCGCAGCGCCGCATTGTCCATCGCCTCCGCATTGGCCGCAAAGTTCGCCACCCCATCCCCCACCGGCTGATTGACCCCCACCAGCAAGGCGCTTGCCGAATGGGGCATGCGCGTATCCATCACAAACACCTGCGGGAACACGGCCAGCATCGTTGACGCCAGCGCATTTTCCAGGCGGTCGTCCCCGCCCGGCGGCCGCCCCGCATTCACCACCACCACCCCGCGCTCGGCCAGGTGCGCCCGCGCCGCGGTAAAAAACTCCACCGTCGTCAGGTGAAAGGGAATATAGGGCTGGTGGTAGGCATCCATCCCAATTACATCATAGCGGCCATCGGTGGTCGCAAGCCAGTAGCGGGCATCCTGCGCGTAGGCGTGGTAGTTGGGATAGCGCGACTGCCCCGCCTCCATCGCAAAATACGCGCGCCCCATTTCGAGAATGCGCGGGTCAATCTCCACCGCGTCAATCCGCACAGCGTCGCCATACACCGCCAGAAATTGCTTGGGGATGGTGCCCACCGCCGCCCCAAGCAGCGCCAGACTATCCACCGAATCGGGCAAACGGTCGGGGTAGAAGTAGGGCCCCACCGCGAAATAGTCCCACGGCCCGCCGTCGGTCAACAAATCCAGCGGGTCGCCGGTCTGCTCATAGCGCAAGGGATAGCTGGAATGGATAGCGTGCCCCTCGTTCAGCATCAGGTTCAGCCGCATATCCGGCGTGCCATCCTCCTCGAAATCCTCTTGCAGCACCACCTGAATATAGTTATGCGCCGACTCCGCCTCGTCCCATATGATGCAGCGGTAGCAGGTAGCGGCCCGCACCGCGCCCCCCGACCAGAGCGTATACGCCGCCAACCCCGCCACCACCGCCACCATCCACAGATAGCGCCAGTCGCGCAGCCCCACCAGCGCCAGCAGCAGCAAGAACGCCGCAAACAGGTAGATTGTCCGCTGCGTGCCAATCCAGGGGATCAGCACCAGCACCGGCAGGAAGGTGCCCAGGATGGAGCCGAGCGTGGAGAGCGCCGACACGGCCCCCGCCGTACGCCCGGCCGCGGCCACCCCCTCGGATGCACGGTACATTTGCAAGCGCACCGCAAAGGGGCCCACCGTCGCCATTAAAGTAACCGGCGCGGCAAAGAGCAAGATGACCCCCACCAGCGCCGCCAGAAACCCCCCCGCCACCGCCCCACTCAGCGCCTGCTGCGCCGCGTACAGGATAGGGCGCGACACCAGCGGAATAGCCCCGCACAACAGACCGGCCCACGCAATCAAGCGGTACATCACCCGCTCATCTGGCCAGCGGTCGGCTAGACGCCCGCCTATCCAGTAGCCGGCCGCCAGATAGACCAGCGTCATTCCGATAACCACGGCCCAGATCGGCTGCGACGTGCCAAAGAAGGGGGCCAGCAGACGCGGCATGATCATCTCAATACCGAGCGTCCCCACCCCCGCCAGAAACACCACCAGCAAGACAAAGCGCCCTGCCGGTGCCGCGTTATTGTTCATGCCTTACCGCCACGCCGCCCGGCTCACATCGCGCCTGGCAACAACACCATCATCAGCGCATTCTGAATAAGCCTGAGCAGCACCAGCGCAACGATAGGCGAAAAATCAAACATGCCAATCGTTGGCAGCACACTGCGGATAGGCGCAAGAATAGGCTCCGTAATCTCCATAAGAATCTGTGACAGACGCATACCCCGTGATGGATCTATCCACGACATAATGACGCGCCCCAGAATAGAGAGCCACAACGCCGTAAACAACAAGTCAATAAACGTAACAAGAAATCCCATACACCTTCCCCATTACCATTAGCTTTTATTCAAACGCAAACGCACCGCCGCCGCGTGCGCCGCCAGACCTTCGGCCTCCGCTACCTGCATCGCCGCCGGCCCGATACGCTCCAACGCCGTGCGATTTAATCCGACCAGCGAAATGACCTTGCGGAAATCATCAACGTTTACCGGCGAAGCATACCGCGCCGTGCCGCCCGTCGGCATAATGTGCGAGGGCCCCGCCGTATAATCGCCAAGCACCTCGAACGAGTCTTCGCCTAGAAAAATACCGCCAGCGTTACGGATACGCCCCACATATTCCCACGGCTTTTCAACCAGCAAGCACAGGTGTTCCGGCGCATACTCGTTGGCCAGCGTTATCGCCGTATCCATATCGGGCACCAGCACAATACCGCCGCGCTGCTCTACCGCCTCTGCCGCTGCCGCCGCATTCTCGTGGGGCAAGTCGGCTAGTTGCCGTGTCACTTCGCCTTGCACCGCCGCGGCCAACGTGGGCGAGGACGTGAGCAGGATGGCACTGGACAGCACATGCTCAGCCTGGGCCAGCAAATCGGCGGCCACATAGCGCGGGTTGGCGTGCTCGTCGGCAATCACCAGCGTTTCCGTTGGGCCCGGCAAGCTCTCAATATCCACCGAGCCGAACACGGCCCGCTTGGCCAACACCACAAAGAGATTACCCGGCCCGACAATCTTATCTACCTGGGGCACGCTCTCGGTGCCATAGGCCATTGCGGCAATCGCCTGCGCCCCCCCAAGCGCAAAGACCCGACTGACGCCGGCGATCTCTGCGGCCGCCAGCACGGCCGCGGCCGGCTCGTCGCTGTCGTGCTGTGGCGGCGAACACACAATAATCTCATCCACACCCGCTACCAGCGCCGGTATGGCCGCGTGCAAAAGCGACGACGGCAACGGCGCAGCACCACCCGGTACATACACCCCTACCCGCTGCAAGGGCACCACCATTTGCCCCCGTGCTCCTTCGACGTTGAAATCAACCCATGAGTTGCGAACCTGGCGGCGGTGAAAGGCCTCTAGTTCGCTGGACGCAACCCGCAACGCCTGAAGCAACGTCTCGTCCAGCGTTGCCAGCGCCTCCTGGCGGCGGCTCTGCGCTATCTCAAACTGTGTCATCTGGCGACCGTCAAGCCGCTCTGTCCACTCCTGCAATGCCGTGTCACCCCGCAACCGCACATCCTTGACAATCCGATCCACCGCCTGCGCTGGCGTAAGCGTCTCGCCAAACCGCAACGCGATACCCTCCTGCACATGGGCCGGCACGCCCACCTCATCCAACGGCACACGACGCAAAATCGTTGCGCGGGCCTGCTTTATATCCGAAAAGAGCGCAATAGCCATAGCCTACCCCTACTGCTCAACAAAAAAATACTCTTGCATACTATAAACGCAAGACAGGTACAGCGTCAAAAAGTGGTACAATGAAGAACATAAAGTAAAGATTTTAATACTTGGAGAAGTCATTGTTTGGGAGAAACCATATGCGACAAAAACACCTGAAGTATTGGGCCTGGCCCCTGCTGGTTGTGCTTATCCTCGCCTCGCTAGGCCTGGCCGCCCCCCCTACCCGCGCCCTTTCCAACCCCCCGGTCATAGCCACCTACCATGTCCTGTACGACAAACACCACTGGACGTATGACGCTATGAGCGACCGCCCCGTACCGCTCTACCAGAGCAGCGATGGCGATGCTATGAATGAGCATATCCAGCAAGCCAGCGAGATGGGCATAGATGCCTTTCTCTGTGAATGGCACGGGCCCGACATTGACGCAACCGACGAACGCTGCCGCCGCTTGCAAGAGCGCGTAGCCGAAAGCGGGCACGCTATGCAAGTCGGCTTTCTGCTCACCATAACGCCGCAATCATCTAACGAAATTCTGGAAATAGACAACCTGGTTGAAGTCATTAACGAACTTAAGACAGAGGTTATTAACCAGGAAGGCTACCTGATGCTGCAAGGCAAGCCGGCTCTCTTCTGGCAAAATCCCCAATACGTTGCGGATGCTGAAGGGTGGCGGCGCTTCCGCAACCAGGTAGACCTGAACCGCGATATGACCTGGGTTGCCACGACCAACGTAGCGTCGTTTCAAGACAGTCTCTATGGCTACCTGAACGTGTTTGACTCGGTGTACCTGGACGACATCAGCCGGCAACCCACGCCCATCATAGCCCTGGCGGCCCACGCCAACGCACTGCAAAGCTACAACCGCACCAATCGCGCCGAAAAGCCTTTTATCGCTACGGTGATGCCCGGCTTTGACGATACGCGCATCAATCCGGAGGGCCACCTACGCGACCGCCAGAACGGTGCCTATTACCGTACCGCATGGGCCGCGGCAGCACAATATCGCCCGGCCGCCGTTGTCCTCAAGAGCTTTAACAATTTCTACCAGGGTACCCATATTCAAACCAGCGAGGGCTACGCCACCCAGTACCCCGACCTCACCCGCGACCTTATCGCCCAGTTCCGCTCCGCTGTGCCCTCCCGCTCTATCACAACCCCCGCCAACCCCAACCCGCCACAATATTTTGCCCAGACGGGCCACTTTCTGCGCGGGGCATTTCTCTCCTACTGGCAAAGCAAGGGCGGTGCAAGCAAGTTTGGCTACCCCATCACCGAAGAGTTTATCCGCAAGAGCGACAACAAGATTGTGCAATACTTTGAGCGAGCCCGCTTCGAACTGCGCGTTGAAAATGGCGTAGCCCACGTTGACCTGGGCTTGATAGGCACAGAGTACGCCGACCTGAAAGACTATGTTTTCGAACCGGTAGCCGCTGTCCCCAACACCGCCACACGGATCTACTTCCCCCAGACCGGCCATACCCTCGAAGGATGGTTCAAGGTCTTCTGGGACAGCAATGGCGGGCTAGACTTCTTCGGATTCCCCATCAGCGAACCCTTCACAGAAGCGTTTGAGGATGGTACAACCCGCACAGTGCAATACTTCCAACGCGCCCGCCTGGAACAGCACCCCGGCGCAGTCCATATGGGCATTCTGGGCCCGTCGCTGGCGCCCTGCCACCACCTCACGGCCCGCGCCGCCGACAACCCGCCCGCCGAACCACTGCCGCAAGGCGACGACAAACGCTGCTCCGAAATTGACGAATCCGACCCCGAATCGGATATAGTACCTGATGAGCCAGTCCCTGGCATGACCCGCGGCCCCACCGCGCATGGCCGCGTCTACCCCGCGGTGGTACAACCCGGCCAGATACAGGGCTTTGAGGCGTGGGAATATCAGCCGGGCGAGGAAGTGGTGCTGTGGCTCAACAAGCCCGACGGTGGCGTACGGGTTATCTCCTACCGCGCCATTGCCGACGACAATGGCTACGTGCTGATAGGCTTTCAGACCGAACGCACCGACCCGGAGGGGCAGTGGTCGCTGGTTGGCAAGGGCGTCCAGAGCGACCGCGAGGTTGTGGCGCCCTTCGAATTGCGCTGGTAATAACGATCTCTGGCAATGCCAGATTTTTCCTACGGATACCAATGCGAAGCGGAGGCAATAAGCCTCCGCTTCGCATATGCAACGCTTTTAAACGTTGCCAAAATACGCTTTTACTTCGGGATCGTCAAAGAATATCAAACTGAGAATACCAGTGAGTATAGCCATAGGGTTAATGAGGAATATTGTTTGCATAATAGCAAACCCTTTGCTAAGTTGCACGCCTCGAGAGGAATCAGCCAGAAGCCGCATTCCATACACAATTTCGTATCCAAAGAGGGCCGCAGCATACATTCCAATAGGGAGAAAACATAACCCAATAATTAAAAAACAGGAAATAACAACGACAATTGCTATAAGCAGGTTGATGAAACTATCCACCAGACACATGATGGCAATGGCTTGAACCTTACCCGGCTTCGCTATCTTTGATTGGTAACTCATTGAGTGCTCCTTATGTTACATGAAAACAACAACTGTTAAAATTATCCATCACGTTTCCATTATATCATACCCCCCTCTCCCAATGGGAGAGGGGGGCATGCTAACCCACACGAACAGCAGCGTTATTCGGTCATGCTCGCTTCAACAATCGTCTGCGTATCCGCGTATGGATACTTCCCTATCAAATCCTCTATAGATAGCTCTATATCCTCGTCGCGCATACTGTGCATCAGCACGACTGACGCCCAGTAATCCTCGTAATACTCTGTGCCCTCTAGCTCGACGGGCACACCATCCGGCCCCACCGCATGGCAGGTCACACACGTCACCGGGCCGGTGTACGCACCGTCCGGGCTAAACTGCAACGCCTGCTCATGGGTGGTCATATCGGTGGTATCCTTGCCACGCTCATACACGCTGTACAAGCCGTGGGCCGACTGGTGGCACGATTGGCAAGCCAGGTCTGCGTGCGCCTTCGAATAGCGCATCAACGAATACTTGCCCTGCTGGTCTATCGGGAAGTAGGCGCCGCCCATGCTCTCGACAAATGGTGCGACGTGACAGTCGGCGCAGTGCGGTTCGCCCGCTGACAACCACCAGTCCTCACCCGCCGAAGCATCGGCATAGGTTGCTCCCTCTTCTCCAACCTCTGGCAGCGCCGCCGCTTCGTGCTCGGTGTAGTACGCCACCAGCGGGTTGCCCTCTGCGCCTACCTTGGGGTCCATGTAGTAGTTAAAGAAGGCTTCTACATCGTCCGAACCGGTAATCGCTTCGGCGATTTCCTCAATCGTATCATCGCGCAACGTTTCATCATCGCCCGGTTGGTGCGGCGTCACAAGCTGATCGGTTTTGTACAACGCTTGCGAGAGCGAGTTGTGACAGTTGGTGCAGTACAAACCCTTCAACTCACCATCCACCATTGACACGTTCTCTAGCAGGTACTCACCGATGGCATTCAGGAAGAAAGGCGGTTCGGCGTTGCGGTTGGTATGTGCATCGCGGCCGGTATAGCACCCCGCCGAGTCGCGGATGTCGCCATCGGTATAGCGCGGGTTGCCTTCCATATCCACCGTTGTATAGGACTCGCCCGTCATGTTCAGCTCTGGGTTGCTGGTGTGCGCGGGGTGGCATATCTGACACGACTGCGTACGCCCGAACGAATCCGGCTCCGCCACGACCGACAGGTGTACCCCGTGGATTGCTTCGGCCAGCGATACCAGCGGCTCTTCTTGCGTCTCGTCAGTTGACTTCAGCCGCCCCTGTACATTGTCGCCATGGCAGTCGGAGCAGTTGACCGGCCCCTGGGACCCCAGACGGTTCTTGGTGGCCAGCACGTCATACTCCGCCAGGAAATCGGTATCGTGCTTGTCGTCGTGCATCTCAAGAATACTGACCAGACCGGCTTTGGTGCGGGCCATATACTCGCTCGTGTCGGGGTAGGTTTCCTTCCAGTAGGTATATTCCTCTTGATACAGGCCATAGTCATTGGTGCCAAACTCGTTGGCCTTCGATGTGCCGTGGCACCACGAACAGGCCGGCATATCCAGCGGATTGGTGCCGATAAAGCTCACCGGCTCCCCATCCACCATCATCGGCTCTTCCAACGGGTCGCCATTCTCGTCCGTCTCGTACATCGTCACGCGCGAAGGTTGGAAGGGTTGAAAATCACTGTCGTTGATGGTGCGGTGCGATCCGCCCTCCAGCACATCATCGCTAAACGCCGTCAACGGTAGACCAAGCGCGTCCCACAGGTGACTGGCCGTGAGCGTCAACGGAATGTCGGCCATCATCCCATAGCGCGACTCGGTGAAGACAATGTTATTGCCCTTGTCGCCCGAATAGTGGGCAAAGCCGGTTAATGGCATACCCGACGGGCCGTGGTCTACCTGAACCGGTATTTCCTGCCCCACATGCAAGCGGTTCGTTTCTGTCACACCATCTGGTATGGTACCTTCCAGGTCTTCGTAAATGTACAGGTGCGTCCAGACGTAGTTGGCAAAGTTATCGTTGGCGTCGTCCATATCGCCATCACCATTGGCATCCTTGGCCACACCCCAGTACACCATCTTGTCGCCTTCGGAATAGGTGTTGTTATCGGTGCTATAGTGCATAGCGATGTTATCTTCTGGCGTCAACATCTTTGGTAGCGTCTCTTCTGGCGTTGCCGAACGAATCCCCTGCGACTGGATACTATTGTAGGGCGGTATCATACAGCAGTAGGTCATATTAAACCCGACACAGTGCATACCCAGTTCATAGTTGACAAAGATGTTGTAGGGGTTGACGGGCAAGAATGCGACTGTCCCATCAATATCCGCGGTCGCCAACCGATCCAGACTGAAGGGCAAATCGTCTGCGCCTTCCAGCGGCGGCCCCGGCGGGCGGGTTGGTTCGGGGGTGGCTTCTTCTTCCTCGGCGGCGGCGTCCTCACCCTCCGGCGTCGCATCCTCTGCCGGGGTATCTGCTGTTTCGGTAGCCTCTTCTTCCGGGGTAGCCTCTTCTTCCGGGGTGGCCTCTTCTTCCGCGTCTGCTTCCTCCGAGGCCTGGGCCACCGTCACAATATCCTGCCCCGTCGAACCGGCCAGGAAATCAACCATCAACTGCAAATCATCCGGCGGAATAGTGTCTTCATAGTCGGTGGGCATCACATCAGCAAAACCATCGGCTATTTCCGCCGACGGATCTACAATATCCGCAACCAATTGGTCGGGGGTGCGATGCAAGCCGATGTCATGCAAGTCGGGCCCGATAAAGTTGCCCAGATCGTTGTAGCGGTGGCACGCCAGACACCCATGCGTTTGCAAAATGCTCAAGCCCACTTGCGCATCAACCCCGCCAACCAGCATGGTTTCCGACGGTTCGACCGTCTCGATACTGCGCAGATAGGCTACCACCTGCCAGCGGGCATCCTCATTCAAAATATCCTTGAAGGCGGGCATTGCCGACAAGAATGGCGGCTCCAGGCCGCCCTCGCTCAAGCGCCAGTACAAGTAAGTGTCGCTCAAACGCTCCATCAATGCCGCATTGGTAAAATCTATGGGTTTCGGGTTCATACCAATACTATAAATACCATTGCCTTGCCCATTCGCTCCGTGACATATCGCACAATCCTGGGCAACCCACAAGGCTTCACCTTCAGCAATCATGTCTTCGTCCGTTAGATCGAACGGAGGCGTCATGCCGGCGTACGCATCCGGCTGTCGGGCCGACCAGCGCTCGCGCTGCTCATCGGCTAGAATAGCCGCCACAATTGCCGAGTCATCTACCCCTTCTATCGTTGGTGACATTTCATCGGTTGCAGATACTTCAGCATCTTCATCGGGCGTGGCTGTCACAACTACCGTAACTTCTTTCGGTTCGGCGGTTACTTCCACCGTTTCAACCACCCGCACCATCTGTGGTTGTTGCTGTCCACACCCTGCCAGTAAAATAGTTACTGCGAAAAACAAAGAAAGCCACCGGAATAGCGGTGGCTTGCGGGCAACGTCTTGTTGCATGTCCTGGCTCCCTTCTCGAATAACTCCCATAGGCCTGGTTCCCTTTGCCAGGCCATACGTCGCAGACGACAACTGCTGGAAACAGTCTGGATACTCCTTATGATAAATGACCAGACCATGGAAAGCATCCCCCCTACGGGGGAAATTCATGGTCGGTTTTGTTATATAATCAAGAACAACCGGGAATGTAGAAACGGAAAATCTGGTTATCAAAGCATCATTTGCCCGCTGCCCCGCCGCTTAAAACGGCTCAATGGGGGGCAGACGCAACGCCAGCGCCTCATAATACACCACCCCCGTCATCCAGCACACATAGCCCCCCATCACCAGCGCTACTACCCGCCCGGCCCCGCCACGCTTCCACACCAGCAAAACCCCCACGGCTCCGGCCACCGCAATAGCCCACGAGGCAAACATCAACCAGCGCGTGGTAATAGAGTTCAGCGTTATCAAAGGCAATACCGCCTGCGACGCACTCACCGCGAAGGTGAGCCACAACAGCGGCGGCAAGAGAGAGCCACGCAAGCGCCCATCGCTTAACACCAGCGCCCCCGGCACAGCCAGGAGCACCGGGAAAAAGCCAAAATGGGTAATAAAGCCACCCTCCCACGTTACCCACAGCGTTGTCTCGCGCGGAATAGGCGGACGTTCCGTGACCTCGTTCAATCCCTTCGTCATCACCCCGGTTGTTTGCTCTACAATCAAACCGAAAAAAGCACTATAGTAAAATGCAAATGCAAACGCTGCTGCTGCTACCCCCGCCCCAAGCAACCAGCGCACCCCCCGCTGCGCGGCGAACTCCCGCATACGCCACCACAACAGCGGCACTATCAGCACCCCCACCAGCGAGGTATTGATAAACAAGCCGATGTGCCCCAGGAACACCAGCACAAACAGTACGACCAGTCCCCACCAGGCAGGCGGACGGTGGTAGCGCGGCCACGCCACCACCAGCACGGCCAGCAACACCACCGACGCCGCCTGCGCCGCCACCTGGGTATGAAACATAAACCAGGTATTCATAAAGCCGCCCGCCGTGAGCGCATAGATGGCCGCCGCCACCACTCCCCACCGCGCAGAGCCTACCCCCCGCGCTACAATCACATACAGCAGCGCCACCGTGGCCGCCTCATAGATACCGAGCGTTACCTGCAACAGCAGGCGCAAATCAAGCCCCGCGACCATCAGGGGCACAATCATAATATAGGGCCCATTGGGAAAGGGAAATGGCAAGCCGCGGTGCTGCGCTTCAATATAGACCTGTCCCTGCAACGTCTGAATGGAACGATTGACATGTAGTTGCAAGTCGCCCGGCATGGACTCCGGGTAGAGCCGCCCGCCAAACTTGAGCACAAAGCTCAACACCAGCAGCAGCAGCAACCAGCGCAGCAACCCGCCCGGCGGCACCGCCGCCACGCGCCGCAACAAGGGCGGCACAACCAGCACACACACTACCGCCGCCGCTACACTCAACGCCCCCATTTGAAGGGCCCACCCGGCCCCAAACCCGACCCGTGGAGCCTGGGCCAGCGTTGCCAGCGGCAACCCCACCGCCAGCGGCAGCAGCAATACCAGCGCCCCATTGCGCGAGAACCCCACCACCTGCAACGCCACCCACAACAGCACCAGACCCAACGGATACGCCAGCAGCAGCGCCCGGTCTGGCACCACCGCCCCCTCCGACGGCACCCCCACCACTCGTACCGGCCCGCTCAATGCGACGCCCATATCCTCGCGGCGATCATCCGGGTTTTGCCAAGGCTCCGTGGCCATCTGCAACCGCAAGACCCCATCCGAGAGCGCGTGCGGCGGTACATACAACCGGTACGTGGCCCGTTGTAGCCGCAAGGGAAATACCACCGCATCCGCCGACCCCGCCCGCACAGTCAACGTTGGCGGCACATACGCCCCCGCCCCGTCCGCCGCAATCTCCCACTGCCCACGGTGCGCGATAACCGAAAACTGTACCACCACCCCGCGCTGTCCCACGCCGGGTACTTCTACCACATACTGCGAATGCGACCAGCGCCAGCGCTGCGGGCGGCCCTGGCTCTCGCTGGCCTTAAATCCCTGGAGAAAGGGCAAATCGCTCTCGTAGCCCCGCTCTGTCCCCACCGTAAACGCATACGTAAAGGGAGACTGTGCCACCACCAGCAGCAGCACAAAACAAATGACAGCCAGCACCACCGGCTGCCAACAAGCAATCATTCGTATGACCTTGACCACGCCCAAACGCACCCCTACTGGCCGCTGGCGACAGCCATAGCTGTTGCTGCTTCCATATCCTCGTCCTCGCCCTCGCCCTCGTCCTCGTCATCCGCAGGCGGCTCCCCAAGCATCGCCGGCAACTGAACCGTAAACACCGAACCCTGCCCCGGCGTACTCTCTACCCCAATAGCCCCGCCCATCATCTGGCACAACCGCTGGCATATAGACAACCCCAACCCGGTGCCCCCATACTTGCGCGTTGTAGAAATATCCGCTTGAATGAAGGCCTTAAACACATTCTGCAACTGCTCAGCCGTCATACCGATACCACTATCGCGCACTTCAAACGTAATCCAATCTACCGTCAGATGCCCATCACCATGCTGATGGCCCGCTGGCCCACCCGATTGTACCATAGCCTCATCTGAAACAACAGACTCTGGCACAGGACAAAAACCAATATCCGAATTTTGCTCAATCCGCAGCACCGAGAGCGACACGGTACCCTTGTCGGTAAACTTGGCCGCGTTGCTCAACAAATTCAACAACACTTGCCGCACCCGCACCTCATCCGAATACATCATCCCAGTACGCTTGTCGCACGATACTTGCAACCCATTCCCATTCTTCTCGACCATCGGACGCACCGTCATGACAACATTGTCAACCAGCGCCCCCACATCAAACCATTCAATATTTAATTGCATCTTGCCAGCCTCGATCTTCGATATATCCAGAATATCGCTAATAATCGAAAGCAAGTGCCGCCCCGCTGTGCGTATCTTCACCAGATCGGGCACAATATCATCGTACCCCAGATCGGCCGCCTCTTCCTCCAACATCTCGCTATAGCCAATAATGGCGTTGAGCGGCGTCCGTAGCTCATGGCTCATATTGGCCAGAAAGGCACTCTTGGCCCGGTTCGCATCTTCCGCCACCTCTTTGGCCTGGAACAATTCCTTCTGCGCATGGTCAAGTTCAAGCACCTGCTGCTCTAGCCGCATAATCGAACCGCGTAACTGCGCCGTCATACTATTAAACGCCTCAGCCAGCACCCCTATCTCATCGTTGTGTTCCACTGGCGCGGTCAACGCCAGATCACCCCCGGCAATACGACTGGCCGTATTTGACAAACTGGCCAGCGGCCGCGCAATACTATTGGTGGTCAACAACGCCACCAGCACCGCAATGAACGTTGCGACCAGCGCCAGCACGGCACTAACGCGCAACGTCGCATAAATCCCTTGAAACGCCTCGTTTTGCTCCTGCTCAGCTAACAATACCATCTTCAACTGGGGCAACCAGTGGTACACCCCCACCACCGGCTCTCCTCGATAGTTGCGGTAGAGCCCCTGCCCATCCTGCTCCCCATCAAGCGCCTGTATCACCTCCTGGGTACTTATCTTCACTACCCGCTCTTCCCACTGGCCAAAGCGCGAATCGGTGAGCATAACATAATTCTTGCCAACCAGATACGTTTCACCCGTATTGCCCAGGCCCGTACGCTCTGCCATAATACGATTGAGCATGGCGGGGCTGGCCAACCCGGCTACCACGCCCCACGTTTCCCCGCGAGAATCCACCACCGGCCGCGTCGCAACAATTCCATCCTTGCCCTGCGACGTAAACGATGAACGCGATTGCAGGTAGGGCCCTTGCAACCCCTGCGTAAAATACTCTAGCAGTAAATGGTTCTGATTTTCATGCGTCGGATCAGTCGAAAGCACTACGCGCCCCTGCCGATCCATCAAGAACACTTCCTCGTACAGCTCGGTTTCCTCTATCATGTCTGAAAAATGCATGCGGAGATCGGTATACGCCTCCTGGTAGGCGGAGGAATCGGGCGACTCATCCAGGAGCGGGCCCATCAACTGCGGCACATCACTGGGGTACAATACCGACGCAAGGTGCGTTTGCAAGCTCTCCGACCACATACGGATCTCAGCCTGCTTGAGCGTTGCCACCGACTGTAGCTGATTAAAAATCTGGCGCTTGCCAGATTGATAGCCCAACCAGACGGAACTGGTGCTGATAATGATAGCCGGAAACAATACCAGCGCCACAAACCAGAGTAGCAACCGTGAACGGATAGTACCTGTATGGAAAATACGCGCAATACGAACATTCATGCACTGCCTCAAGCAAGGTACAATACGGTTTATCAGACACGGCCCCGCCCCAACCAGACCGCCCCGCCGACCCCCAGAAGAGAAACGCCGACCTGACAGATTGTCCCATACCTGTCAGGTCGTTGCCCCAGAACTATGGCCAAAAATACCGGTTTTTTAACCTACCTGCTTCCCCAAACGACAATGAGTCATTCTTTTTGCAAAGGCCGTCCGTGGTTCTTTTAAGGCGCTTCTTCCACGGGTTCTAGATTATGAATAATCATATGCGTACTTTGCCACCACGTTGGTGGATGCACATAGTTATTATCCTGGGTGGGCCACCCGCTCCAATACGTCGTATCAAAGGGTATCAACTTCTTTGCCTGGGTCACCGGAATGAAGGGCAACTCATCCAACCAGATTTCCATAGCGTCAACAAACAGGGTATCAATCTGGGGGTCGCCAAGCGGCAAAACCCCTATCTCGTCTACCAGCGCGCTATACTTCGCATTCTCCCACCGCACATGGTTATTGCGCCCCGTTACCGCCTCGCCCACCGGCTTGACCCACCGCGCATGGTACCGATCCATTGAAGCCCACGGCTCATGCACCGAACTGCACGCCTCCCAATCAATGATAGCCTGATACTGCCCGGTATTCAAGTTTTCCTGCCAGGTTTCGTTGTCTTCTGGAATAACCTCGCTCTGAATACCCACGGCTTCAAGCTGTTCGGCAATAACCGCAGCAACTTGCTGTTTCTCAATAAACTCATCCAGCACCTGAATATCCAGCGTCAACACCTCGCCATCACGCTCGTAATAGCCATCGCTGCCCATTTCCCACCCTTGCGCTTCAATCAATTGTTTGGCGCGGGCCGGGTCGTGCGTTGTCAAGGGGTAGGTATCATAGAGCCCGGCCTCATCCAACAACTGGACATAGCGATTCAACGGGGGATAGCCAGGGAAAAAGTGCTTCGACGCAAGCGTTGTCCCCGCATACGCCTCCTCCACAATCGCCTCGCGGTCAAGCGCAAAATTTACCGCCCACCGCATATCCTTCGTATCCCACGGCGCAACGACATTGTTGAGCGACAACAAACGCGAACAGGGGTCCATCCAGCTATAGGGCAACCCATCAAACCAGGCCGTAATATTGGGGTTTTGCGCTTGCAAGTTGCGGAACGCTTCGAGCGTAATATCACCAATACTATCCAATTGCTGATTGGCGGCCATCGTCACGCGATCTTCCTCCGTATCGTTGGCGACCCAGATAAGTTGCTCTGGCCGCGGCAAGGGCTTAAAGCCGCTCGCGGCCCCCCACCAGTCCTCGTCGCGCACATAGACAAACTGGTCGGGGCTAATACTGTCTACCGTATAGGGGCCTGTAAAGACCGGCCACCCCTGCTCCGGGTCATAGTTTTCAAATTCCCACAAATCTTCCTGGGTACTCCAGATATGCTCTGGCACAATGGGAAAGCTGCCCCAGAATTTGACCGAGAAATAATCTACTTGAAAGCGCGGGTTGGCATCTTTCAACTGAAAGCGCACGGTGAAATCGTCTACCTTCTCTACCCCTATTACCCACTCTGTTACCCCAAAGTAAGTGTCCAACTGGGGGTCATCCAGCATCGCCTGCACTGTGAACACCACATCATCTGCGTCGAATGCTTCACCATCGCTCCACGTTCCCCCCTCGCGCAGGGTCAATGTCCACTCATCCATAGCCCGGTTCGAGGTCATCACCTCACCAAGCCAGGGCTCAATAACGCCGGTTTCATAGTTCAAGATAAAGACGGGCTCAACCATAGATTGGTGAAACCCCTTTTCGCGCCGCGACTCGGCCCGAAACGGATTCCACATAGTCGGCTCCTCCACCTGGCCCGTATCCATATCCCAGATGACGGTTTTGCGTCGCTCTGCCTCGTCGGCCACCACTACTACCGACTCGCCCTCGCCCTCGCCCTCGCCCTCGTCCTCGCCCGAAGCGGCAGGAGTTGCCGCCTCCGTCGGGGGGCTATCTTCTGCCTGGGTTGCTGGCTGTGTGGGTTGCGGCTGTGCCTGCCCACATGCAGCCAGCAACAGTACCAGTACCAGCACCACCATTATCTGTCCACCATACCACTTGATACGCATACCGCAGTATCCTTTCTCGCGTGCAAACTCGCGGGAACATCTTTACCTGGGGCCACAAAGCAGGAAAGAGCGCAAATCTTGCTCATTATAAACCATATTTGCCCTGATGAGAACCCACCCGCCTACTTGCAATCACGCGGCCTCTTCGCTATACTGGGCCAGGTACCCATACGTAGACACCAGAAAATATATTCTCTTGAAGAACCATAAAGGAGCAAAACTATGTCCTGTTGCCACGATGAAGAAGAGCTCACGTTTGCGCGTGTTGGCGAGCCGGCCCCAAGTTTTACGATGGCCACCACCGCCAACCTGGAAACCCTGGACAGCACCGTATCGCTCGAAGACTACCGCGGCAAGTGGCTCGTCCTCTTCTTCTACCCGCTCGACTTCACCTTTGTTTGCCCCACCGAAATAACCGCCCTCTCCGATAGCTACGACCAATTTGGCGCCCTCAACGCCGACATCCTCGGCGTTTCAACCGACTCGGTCTTTTCCCACAAAGCCTGGATCGAAACGCCACGCGAGAAAGGCGGCATCGCAGACTTGAAATACCCGCTGGCCGCCGATATGACCAAAGAAGTCTCGCACAGCTACGGCGTGCTCGTGGAAGACAAAGGCTACGCCCTGCGCGGCCTGTTCATCATAGACCCGGATGGCATCCTGCAATACATGGTCATCCAAAACGAAAATACCGGCCGCAACGTCGAAGAAGTCCTGCGCGTGCTCCAGGCCCTCCAATCGGGCGGCCTGTGCGGCGCCAACTGGAAGCCGGGCGAATCCAACCTGTAACCCTCTACGTTCTACGTTGAGCAACATAACAACGGCGGGCCATGTCTAGCATGGCCCGCCGTTTGCTGTCTCCATCTCCTACCGAGCTATCGCCCCATGTCGCCCCAGAGCAAAAGCTCGCTTCCCTCCTGCACACACGCCGAATACCCCAACGCCAACGCCATCACACAATCGTCATGCCCACCAGAGGGAGCCGCATACCGTACGCCCCCCTGGCGCAAGCGCTGCATCTCAAACGCCTGCAACTCATGCAGCAGCACGGCATCGTCGGGTATCGCTATTGTCCCCCGCTCAAACGCCAGCGACAGCGTATCAATGGCGTGCATCTTGCTCGTATGCGTCGTCACAAAGGGACGCACCGGCAACCCGCGCCGCTGTAACTGCTCTACCAGCGGCACCCCGATACTATTCTGCTCCGCTACAATCATCTGCGCTTGCCAATGAGCCGCCAGCGCTACCAACCGCTCCAACTGAAGCGCATAATCAACATGCCCCATCCTATCCAACGCTACCACGCTACGCTGCTCCATATCCAACACCACAAACACCGTATAATCATGGTCGCGGGCCCAATCTACGCCTATCACATACGAATGCCCATCCAGCGGCCCCGCACGCACCTGCGCCGTCGCCGCCTCGCGCACAAAACGAAAGACACCGCTTCCATGCTCCAAAAACTGCGCCTCTATCTCCTGAAGATATACCCGCTCCGGTAACTCGCGCTGCATGGCCGCAAGCTCCTCCGGCGCGATGTGCGGGTTTGTACCAGTCGGCATCTGCCACGACCGCCACCCCGCCTCTTCCTGTCCACGCTGAAAACACTCCCAGAAAAAATTGCGCCCCCGTGGCGACGACAACAACCACGCATCACCGCGCATATCCGCCAGCGTCGGGCGAATAACCCCCTGCCACGCATGCTGCAAATCGCCCACCATCGCCGCCTCATCAACCACAACCCGCCGATATTTCCGCCCCCGGATCATATCGGCATTTTCCAGCGACCACATCTCGATCACACTCCCCGTTATCAAATCCAGGCGATGCTGTTGCTCGGAAACCCGCACAACCAACGGTTGCAACTGGTGCTTTACCGTACGCCACACCTCCGCCAGCATACGATACGTGGGCGACATCCACGCCACTGGCGCCCCCCACAACGCCGCCTCGACCAACCGATCAACCCCAAGCACGGTCTTACCCCACCGCCGCCCACACGCCAGCACTGAAAAACGCGCCTCGGTATGCGCCACCTTTGCCTGCGCCGCATGCAACGCCGGCAACTGCACCGTCACACAACGCCGCGACCGCTCCGGGGGGCGCGATCTCGTTGATACCATCATTGCGTATCCCCTCCCCCCACATACTCCACCCGTATAACCGTCTCCGCCCCACTGTCCGACTCGCCCTCCTGCGCAACCGCAGCAGCCAATTGCTCCATCAACTGCGCCGCCATCTTCGAACACGCCACCGCATCGCCCGGCTTCCACCCCTTCTCCTCCACCGACGTTTCCAACACCTCACGCGCCTTCTGCAAAAGCTGTTGCGCTATATCCCACTGCAACTCCCGCGTCTGGGCAAACCGGCGCGCCCACCGCTGCGCATCCTCCTGCGCCATATCTTGCCCCGCGCGCTGCTGCACCTTCTCGCGCATCTTGAACATATGCTGATCATACGCCTTCGCCCGACGTACCCACCCATACAAACTGGAATATTTTTTGAGCGTAGCATAACTATAGTGCATCCGAACATCAAGCGCCAATTTGCGCAAACTCCGCTCCGTTCCAGAGGCAAAATACCGCTGCGCCAGCGCATACGCCTTCGCCGGCTCCCCCGGCTGCTGCTCCCACAGCGCCGGCAGCGGCTCGCCACTACTCCCCCGCATCCCATCATGAACACCATCCAATATCGCATTATTGATACAACGCATCATCAAATCCTTTCACTTTCAAATAGCAACATTTCACATCAACAAAGTATTTTTCGCTTCCCGTTTCACGCCTCGCGCCGCACGCCTCGCGCCGCACGCCTCGCGCCTCGCTTCTCGCTTCTCGCTTCCCGCTTCTCCGTCGCGGCCTACTCCTCAACCACACGCGCCGTACTCTTGCGTGGCGTGCGGCTGCGCGTCGTCAACCGCTCCAGCATCAGCGTCCGTATCTCGCGCTCGTGCTCCGCGTGGCGCTCCAACCCCCGCAAACGCTGCTCTATATCGCTCAACGTCGTATCCATCGTTCGCAACGTATACCCCATATCGCCACTACCGCGCGGCTCCATCAACATCAACGCCCGAACCACACGCACAAGCCACGGCAACGCCGCAACCACCAGCACAAGCCACGGCCCATACACCAGCATACCCGACATCATTTTCGCTCCTTTCATACAAAACCTTATCCATTTCCTACCATCCCCGACATTTCAAGTAGGGGCGCTCATATCCCCCAGAACCGCTATCAATATATCAAAGGGTTCTTGCTTTTTTTTCTCTTCTAAAACAAAAGAAAGCGACCGGCCTTCTTCTGCCAGGGCGCTCAACTCCTTCTTGGAACCGCTATCAACACTAACAATGGGTTCCAGCATACGCACCATACCTCTGTGCGTGTTGTCATTATACGTACATGCGCTATCTCATGTAGCAACTCTGATTGTGTTGTAAATCCTGGGAGCGCGTGCGTCCCGCACGCATGCGGGCAAGATGCCCGCGTTCCCAGGTATGTCGTTTACAAACCACGTAAGATTGCCATAGTATGATCTGGTTGATTACCTCCATAGTATTCTGTGGCATCGTGTGCTTTCGCATAACCTCGCCTCGCCTCACACCTCACCGGTCGCTGGTATCACCCCCTCTCCCTCTCCCATCGGCGCATACGGCCCTACCTCCTCGTGCCGTGCCCCATCACGACCAACCCCATAGCCACGCCCCTGTGGCATATCCATACCGTTTTTGGCCCCCGTCAGCCCCCCCTGGTGCAACCGCGGCGAGCGCTGTTTCTGGGTACGCCCCTTCCTGGATGGACGCGGCGGATACCAGACCCGCACAGCGCCACATTCCACACAATGTAAAACCGTACGACCACGAGGGACAATATGCAACCTGCTTTGACAATCCGGACTGCGCACCACCAGACCCATAGAATCCGGCTCCGTCGCATACGCCAGAACAATACCGCAGGCGGAGCAAGTAACTTCTGTTTTCATATCGCATTCCCTCCCGTATCTCGTGCCCTTGTGCTACGACCATATATCGTGTACCTGTTCCCATTGTATGCAGGTAGGGTAAACCGTGCAAATAACCAATGCGCCCCCCCGCTTGCACAACCACCCCGTCTGGTGTACACTTGGCCCCTATGGAAGAGCGACTACAAAAAGCCCTGGCCAGCGCCGGCGTCGCCTCGCGGCGCACCTGCGAACAACTCATTACCGCCGGACGTGTCACCGTCAACGGCCACATCGTCCGCGAACTAGGCACCCGCGTAGATATGGCCCGCGACAATATTCAGGTTGACGGCAAACCCATCCACCGACCCACCCGCCTGGTCTACCTCATGCTCCACAAACCCGTTGGCGTCGTCTCCACCGCCGACGACCCGCAAGGACGCAAAACCGTCGTAGACCTGGTAGACATCCCCGAACGAGTCTTTCCCATCGGACGGCTCGACGCCGACAGCGAAGGCCTCATCCTGCTCACCAACGACGGAGCCCTGACCCACCGCCTCACCCACCCCAGTTTCCAGGTTGAAAAAGAATACCACGGCCTCATAGAACCGGCCCCCGACGCCAAAGCCCTGCGCCGTTGGCGCGAAGGCGTGCTGCTGGAAGGCAAACGCACGGCCCCAGCGCGGGTAGACATACGCTCCTATACCCCCAAAGGCGCGTGGGTACGCATCGTCATGCACGAAGGCCGCAAACGCCAGATACGCCTGGTCGCACGAGAAGTTGGCTGCCAGGTACGGCGGCTCATCCGCGTGCGCGAGGGAGCCCTGAACCTCGGCGACCTGCCGACCGGCGCATGGCGCATGCTCACCACCGACGAAGTACAATCCCTGCGCGAACAAAAGTAACACGCCAGACCATACAACCCTTCCCCCTCAAGGTATCGCCAACACAGCCGTATTATTCTGCTCATCGCGCTCTTCCACGCGGCAATAGTCCGGCATAAACTCATCCCCGCTACAACTATCCGCCAGCGCCTCCAATGTCGTCCCCGCCTCCACCACCGACCCGGGCAACGTCACCAGACCGTCAAACAACACCCGCTCCCCCGCCGCCAGTGCCGCAGTCGTAAACGGATAGGTTGGCGACTCGCTCCCCGCAACCGTAAACGCCGCCACAAACGTACCACGCGAACTGTTGTAGCTCACAGACACCTTGAACACATCCGCCGCGCCGCTGCCCTGATTGGTCACAACAACCTGCACCGGCACCAGCACATTCCCTTGCCTATCCGTCCTCGTCGCACCAGATTGCGCAAACGTCGTAATCACCAGATCGGCCTGCTCCGCCACCACCTCGACTACCACCGCCGCCCCAACGCACGCCCCCTGATCATCGCACACCTGATACCCAAACGTATCGCGGCCCACAAACGAACGATCAGGCGTATAGAGAACTATCCCATTTGTATCAACACGTACTTGCCCACTGGTCGCCCCTGCCACAATCGCCACCGACGCCGGGTCAAGGTTCCCATCCGCATCGCTATCGTTGTCCAGCACAGAGACACGCACCGCCACATTGGCCGTTGTGGTAGCCGTATCATCCACCGCCACCGGGGCTATATTGACCGGGGGTGGGGTTGGCGTCGGAGTCGGAGTCGGGGTTGGCGTCGGAGTCGGAGTCGGGGTTGGCGTGGGAACCGCTGTCGGTATCGGCGTTGGCGTGGGAACCGCTGTCGGAACCTCCGTCGGTATCGGCGTTGGCGTCGGAACCGCTGTCGGTATCGGCGTTGGCATCGGCGTCGGAATCCCCGTCGGTGTGGGGCTATCCTGCGCCACCACCTCCACCATCACCGTCGCGCTTGTGCAAGCCTCGTCCGCATCACACACCTGATACCCAAACGTATCCAACCCCACAAACCCTCCCGTCGGTGTATAGATAACCCGGCCATCCCCCTCGTAGACCGCCGTACCATTAACCGGATTAACCAGAATGGACAACGACGCGGGTACCAGCGGTTGGTTTATTGCAGTATCATTGCCAAGGACATCAATAGTCACAGCCGTATTAACCGCTGTGGTAGCACTATCATCGCTTGCAATGGGGGGCGTGCGTGGAGGCGCGGCCAGGTTGGTCGGCGTGGCCGTCGCGGATAATAGAGGGGCCACGGTTGCCGTGGGGCGGGACCCGGCGTCTGTCGCCGTCGCCGTCGCCGTAGGGCCATTCTCCGTCGCCAATGCCGTCGCCGTCGCCGTTGTCGAACCGGGTACCGGATAGGGCGTGGGCAGAGTAGCCGTCGCTGTCGCCGTCGTCGCCGTTGTTGCCGTCGTCGCCATAGGGGAAAGGGAAGGTGGAGCCGTAGGGGAAGGAGAAAGAGGAACAGTGGGCGAAAGAATCTGGGGTATCGGAGTCGCGCTCGCCCCGACAACCGGGGCTTGGGAGTCTGAAAAGAACAAGCCCGACACCAGCGCCACCACCAGCGCCACGACCACCAGCAGCAAGCCAACCAGCGCCACCACCGGTATTTCAAACACCCGCGCACCAGCCGGCAACGCCTCATCCGAAGCCACCGGCAGCGGCACCAGACCAAGATAGCGCATATTCTGCTCGGTAGCCGTAGCCCCAACCGTATCGCCCGCCTCGCGCCGCAACCGCAGCGCCTCTGGCAACGCGGTACTGGCCGTGGTCATATCCCCAAGCACCCCCGCCCGCGTCCCCCGCTCGTGCAACGCCCAGGCCCGCAACCCCATCGCACCGCTGGCCACAGCCGCCTGCTCGCCCACCTCAATAACATGCAACCAGGAACCCCATAGCCCCCCCAACGTCAACACCGGCTGTATCGCCATCGCCACGCTACCAGCATACGCCGCCTGTCCCTCCGCCAGCAACCCATCCATAGCCGCCAGCACATGCGCCTGCTCACGCGCTAACCACGCCCCATCCCCCGCCTTCTGCGCCGCCAGCGCCCCATTGGCAAAAAACGCCACCGCCCGCAAACGCTCCTGACCAGGACGTAGCAACCTCTGCAACATTGCGTGGCTACTGGCGCTCGCTATCCGATAGCGCTCACCGTTGCGCTCCACCAGGCCCAGATTGACCAGCGTTTCCAGCGCAGCGTCCGCCGCCTCCGGGCCTGTCTCGCTGATATACAGCAGCGCCTCCAGACTGGCGTCCGCCGCCTCCGTCTGCACCAGCGCCGCCAGCACCGCCTGCGCCTGCGGACTCATCGTAGAAAGGACAACCCGCAACACCCGTTCCAGCGCTCCCCCGCCCCCCTGCTCCACCAACCCCACCAGATCCGCCATAGCCACCAACTGCTGGCCCAACAAACGCCCCGCAACCACCAGCGGCAACGGCAAATCTTCCAGCAACGCGCAAAGCTGATCAAGCGCGCCCGCATACTCCCCCTGCGCCGCCCCCCCCATATGCGCCGCCGCACAAAAAAGTTGCACCGCATCCGCCCGCGGCATCCCGCCCACCGCCACATCCAGCAACACATCTGGCCCCCGCCCCTCGGCCCCAAACAACGCACACCCCGAACGCACCATATCAGCCAGCGCTCCAAGCTCGTGGGGCCTCAACCGCAACCGGTCAAACACAAACACCGCTTGCAATTGGCCCAGAAAGGTCTGGGCCGTTTGCGGCGTTAGATACACCGTCGTACTGCTGCTGTAAAAGCGCTGGAACATACGCTGGATGACATCATCCATAGCCGCAGGCTCAACCGCCCCATCCAGAAACGCCACCCCATCCGGTAAACTCCGCGCGCCCGGCGTATTCGCGGCCTGGCGCAGCAACGCAGAACACCCGCACCCCGGTGACCCATGCACCCACGCCCCACCGCCCGGCCCATACTCCGGCTGGATAGCCTCAAGCGCCCGCTCCCGATTGCGAAACCCCCGCACCGGGCGCGGCGGGGCCGGCACCACCGGCAAACGCTGGATAGCCGGCGCCGGGGCCGGATTCAACACCGTCCCCCCCGCCCCAACCGAGACATGCGTGTGCTGGTTGACGGCCCCATAGTTGATACCAACCACCGACCCTTCAACCGAGCCGCCGCTGATAGCCACCCCCGTCTGCTGGCGGATACCCCCCCCCGACATATCATCGGTACCCATCACAAACGTCTGGATGCCCCCTATGTCCTTGTTGCATATCATCGCATGCCCATCCTGAAATACATCTGGCGCAACGCCAGACACACTCCCATCAATCAGGGCGATTGCAACGTCGCTCTGGTGACGACAGACGACAGCTTTTCTGTATTCGCAACCGTTGGTTTGCGCCTTCAGCACGAAATTTGGGGGGTGTGGCGCGGCTTCGCCGCGCCACACCCCCAAGAAAAGGTGGTTTTGAGGGGCTGTGCCCCTCAATCCCCCCAGGTATTCTCGTTGACGTAAGACTTTGCAATCGCCCTGTCCCATCAATCAATTGATAGAGTCACAACCAGACAAAACCCCGATGCAACCGACAGTACCGCCAATAAACAGGTAAAATGAACGATGAATGCTTCTCTGTAGTATACCATGATGCCCCTCAATCCGAACATATACACTGCTCAGCCTGCGCATGCAGAAAAGCCTGATCCAGTCGTCGCCAGGGCGACGTTGCCATCGCCCTGCCTGAGTCAACAGAGATTTGCAATATTAAAAATAACATGCTATAGTATTTAAAGAAGCGACATATTCAAGCGATATAATGTCGTTTTATTACGAAAGTCTTGTGATAATAGGTGTCTCGTATGGAGCAAACGCCCCTCCCCATTGCTTCCTTCGTTTGCTCCGGGTGTACTGGTATCTATAGCAACCCTGATAGCGTGGTAACCCCTGGGAAGCCCGCATGCGTGCGAGACGCACGCGCTCCCAGGAAGCGATGTACGAGCAACGTTCAATTGCTCTATATCTAGGGGTTCCCCGCAACAGGGTTCTAGCACAGGGGCACACACTCGCCCTGATGCAAAAAGCGTAGTCGTGCAACCCGATGGCCCCCCGGCCCAGACTACCAGCAGAGCACCGATACCCATACACCGACGGGGGCTCGTTCAGAATGTCTCTTCGCCAACATAGGCGATACCTCTACCGTTCAACGGTGACGGCTTGGGCAAACCATGGCAATACCGGTTTGCCAGTTTGGAAGTGGCTGTCATATAATCCGAGCAGCAAATAGTACCGATGGTGTGTACGCTCTTCAAAGCACACACCTGAGCGCATTGTGTCTTGTGAGCAAGCATGTATATGAGCAGCAATGACGCATGGAGGAGCGAATGGAAACTCGGTCAAAGGATGTCTTAATTATTGGTGCCGGTATTACCGGGATGCAAGCGGCGCTAGACCTGGCCGACAAGGGCTATCAGGTCGGGCTGGTAGACCGCGAAGCAAGCGTCGGTGGCGTCATGGTCAAACTCGACAAGACCTTCCCCACCAACGATTGCTCTATCTGTACCGCGGCCCCAAAAATGGTCGAAGTATCGCGCCACCCCAACGTTGAATTGTTTACCTACTCTGAAGTTGAACAGGTTATCGGCTCAGAAGGAAACTTTCACGTCTCGCTCTGGCGACAAACCAACTACGTTGACCCGACCAAATGTACCGGCTGTGGCGACTGTGCCGACGTGTGCCCCATTGAAGTTACCAACCGGTTTGATGAGAAACTCTCGCAACGCAAAGCGGTCTATATTCAATTTCCCCAGGCCGTCCCCTCGGTCTACACC
Source organism: Chloroflexaceae bacterium (assembly GCA_034437375.1). Taxonomy (GTDB): domain Bacteria; phylum Chloroflexota; class Chloroflexia; order Chloroflexales; family Chloroflexaceae; genus JAAUSY01. The sequence goes on from DAOTUK010000068.1 coordinate 25,491, forward strand.
ATAGACTACGACCACTGTATCGGCTGTGGCGCGTGTGACCGCGCCTGTACGGCCGGTGCTATCTCTTTCCTCAAATCTTCGCAAGAAATACAGCTAGAAGTTGGCAGCATCATTGTCGCCACCGGCTTTGACGTGCTGGAACCGCTCGAACTCCGCAAAGAGTATGGCTATGGCAAATACCCCAACGTCATCACCGCGCTTCAGTACGAGCGCTTACTCTCATCCTCCGGCCCCACCGTTGGCAAAGTCTTGCGTCCCTCCGACGGCACCAAACCGCGCCGCGTAGCCTGGATACAGTGCGTCGGCTCGCGTAGCACCCAACACGGTTTCCCCTACTGCTCGCGCATCTGCTGTATGTACGCAACCAAAGAAGCCGCCATCACCGTCGAAAACAACCCCGATATTGAAACGTCTATCTTCTATATGGATTTGCGGGCGTATGGGAAGGACTTTCAACAGTACTACAAGAAAGCCGAAACCATGGGCGTGCGCTACGTCCGTAGCCGCCCATCCAGCGTCTACGAAAACCCCGACCAGAGCATTACCCTGGTATATGAGGACACCATCACCGGCCAGGTGACCGAAGAGGTGGTAGACTTGCTGGTGCTCTCCACGGCGGTTATCCCCTCGCCCGGCAATAAGAAATTGGCCCAGGTGCTTGGGGTAGACGTAGATGAGCACGGCTTCTTCTTGCAAAAAGATATTTTGCTAGAGCCAATGAAGTCTACCCGCGAGGGCGTTTTCCTGGCCGGCTGTGCCCAGGGGCCCAAAGATATTCCCGACTCGGTGGCGCAAGCAAGCGGGGCCGCCTGTAAAGCGGTAATCCCCATCCGCGATAGAGAGCGGGCCACGCGGCGCGAAGCACCCCACGAACGCGATGTCGCCATGGAAAAGCCGCGTATTGGCGTCTTCGTCTGCAACTGTGGCAAGAACATTGGCGGCTTTGTGGATGTGCCAGAGGTAGCCAGGCAAGCCGCAAACCTGCCCGGCGTCGTCTTTACCGAACAAAACCTGTTTGCCTGCTCAGAAGATGCCCAGAAGCGCCTCAAGGACGCCATCCACGAGCATGGACTCAATCGCGTGGTGATGGCCGCCTGTTCGCCCATTACGCACGGGCAACTCTTCCAGCAAACGTGTGAGGAAGCCGGCCTGAACGAATATCTCTTTGAAATGGCAAACATTCGGAACCAGTGTTCCTGGGTACATTCAGATAACCGCACCCTGGCCACCGAAAAAGCCATAGACCTGATGGAAATGGCCGTGTCAAAGTCGCAGCACCTCCGTTCGCTGCGCAAGCAAGAGATAGACGTAACGCGCAGTTGTCTCATTATCGGCGGCGGCGTAGCCGGTATCAAAGCCGCGCTCAATCTCGCCGATATGGGCATAGACGTATACCTGGTCGAACGCGACGCAAGCCTGGGGGGCAAGCTGAAAGATTTGTATACGCTCTTCCCCTCCGACCGGCGCGCCGATGACATCCTGTCGCCGCTCTTGCAGGCCCTCTCGTTCAAGCGCAATGTCACCATCTTTACCGATACCGAAATTACCGCCCTCGATGGCTATATCGGCAATTTCAAAGCCGAACTGGTCACCCAGGCTACTGGCGCATTCCGCAATATCACCGTCGGTACCATCATCGTCGCCACCGGCTTTCAAGAGATAGACATGACCGGCATGTACGGCTATGGCACCGACAAGCGCATAATGACCCAGACTGAGCTAGAACAGCACTTGAAGGATGGTACGCTTGGCGCCCCCCGCACAGTCGTGATGATTAACTGCGCCGGCGCCATGGATGAAGAGCGCCCCTACTGCTGCCGCATCGGGTGTGGCGTCTCGGTGAAAAATGCCCGCCTGATAAAAGAGACGGTGCCCGACACGCGCGTGTTTATGCTCTACCAGGATTTGCGCATGTTTGGTAAGTATGAAGAAGAATACTTTGCCAATGTGCTCGATACGGTCAACCCGACCATGATACGCTACGGCCCGGAACGCAAGCCAGAGGTCACCGTACGCGATGGCGCCGTCTTTGTCCAGGTATTTGACCCCTTGCTAAACGACGAGGTGGAGATAGAAGCCGATTTACTGGTCTTGACCGCCCAGACGCAAGGCGACATCCACACCTCGAAGCTCAAGCAAATGCTCAAAGTTGCGTCCGACGCGGGCGGGTTTTATAATGAGGCGCACGCCAAGATACGGCCGCTTGACTTCGCCACCGAGGGCATCTACCTCTGCGGGTCGGCCCACTTCCCGAAAAACTTGCCCGACTCGATTGCCCAGGCCGAGGGAGCCGCGTCGCGGGCCGCCATTCCCTTGATGGTCGGCAAAGTATCGGTAGAACCAACCATAGCCAATATCAACGAGGCGCTGTGTGTTGGCTGCGGCCTGTGTGTCAGCATCTGTCCCTACAACGCGATAGAGCTAGACCCGGCCAAAGGCGTGGCCCGAATAACCGATGTCTTGTGCAAGGGGTGTGGGGCGTGTGTATCGGCCTGTCCGTCTAGCGCGTCGCAGCAGCACCACTTCAACGATGCACAGCTTATGTCTATGATTGGTTCCGCATGGGAGCGCAGGTAAGAAAAGGGGGAGACATGGCAAACGAATTTGAACCACGGATTATGGCGTTTCTCTGTAGCTGGTGTTCCTACACTGGCGCAGATATGGCCGGCGTGGGGCGTATGCAATACCCGTCTAATATCCGTATCGTCCGCGTCATGTGTAGCGGTCGCATGGACCCGCTCTTTGTCGTGAAAGCCTTTGAGTCAGGGGCCGATGGTGTGCTCGTGTCGGGGTGCCATCCGGGCGACTGCCACTACGCCACCGGCAACTACTACACCCGCCGGCGCTTTGCGGCCATGCGGCAACTGCTTACCTTTGTCGGAATAGAGCCAGAGCGGTTGAAGGTCACATGGGTATCGGGCTCCGAAGGGGCCCGCTTTGCCGAAATCGTGGGCGAGTTGACCGCGGATTTGCGCGGGTTGGGCCCGCTCGATCTGACCAATCGGGTGCGAGTGGGTCGCTTTGCCGCAAGCCAGGAAATAGCAGAATTTGCTTCATAGTGCGGTTTTATCGTAGTATGGGGGGAATGGAAGCTGAAGACAAGCGGTGGTACAATGCTCAGCCTTCCAGAGTAATGGTTATGGTGTGAAGGCAGGAGCTTATGTATGCGATAGAGGATTTACGCGACGATATTACCGAGTACCGCAAACATCGTCAATCACCCGCCCGCTATGTGCGTGCGTTGAGCTATGACAACGACATACCGGACATTCGCTACGACCGGGCATTGCATCAGATTATTGCCAGGACTGGTCGTCCATTGAGCGTCTATGCATTGCGAACGGTTGTCTTAGAGGTACTACCGGATTCTATTAAAGACTTTGACCATCTGCAAAACTTGTGTCGTCTCGCAGAGGTACACGTGCATCTGGCCACCTTTCGCCGTGCGGCCTGCGAGACGGGCGCCCAGGTGTATGCTGAGTGGTAACACAACGGCGCTATGGGGTTGTATGAAATGGTATGGTGCAAGGAAAAGAGTATGACAGAACGAGAGCGGACAGAGCGCTTACAGGCGCGGGTACAATCGCTGTTGGCAAACAATGAAATCAGTTGTTTTATTGGGTACGAAGTGGGCGCGACGCCGCTGCTGATTACCCCGGCCTTTGTGCAAGATACCGGCGAGGTTGGGCGGTTGGTATGGAATGTGCTGGCCATCAACAACCTGGCCACCTACCTGAAGCGATTTCGCAACGAAAAAATAGGCGTGCTGGTGAAGGGGTGCGACTCGCGCTCCATGGTCGAATTGCTGAAATTGCACCAGATACGCCGCGAGCACGTCCACATTATTGGTATGCCCTGTCGCGGTATTGTAGATGTCAAAAAGATAGCACAGTATGCCGCCCCCTCCAGTGTGCAGGCTATCCGCGATGAGGGCGAACAGGTGGTATTGGAGCGCGCCGGAGCCGAGCCGCTGACCATAGACAAGGAAGCGCTACTCTACGAGAAGTGCCGCTCGTGCGCGTACCCCAACCCGCTGGTCTATGATGAACTGCTAGACGAAGCGGTACCGCCGCGCGAGGTCGCGCCAGAGCAAAAATTTGCCGAAGTGATGCGCCTGGAACAAATGGACGTTGCCGACCGACTGAGTTTTTGGAGCGAAGAGTTAAGCAAGTGTATCCGCTGCTACGCCTGCAAGAATGTGTGCCCCATGTGCTTCTGTACCGAATGTCTGTGGGAGAAGCGCGAGCCTAGATGGGTGACCAAATATCAAAACCCGGATGATGTCTTTTCCTTCCACCTGATACGCGCCTACCATATGGTGGGGCGCTGTACCGGGTGTATGGAATGTGAGCGGGTATGCCCGGTAGATATTCCCCTGGGGCGGCTCTTTCAAAAGGTTGAAAAGGACTGTCTCGAACTATTTGACTATATGCCGGGCATAGATGAAGAGGCGACCCCGCCCTTGAGCACGTTTGAGGAGGGGGATCACGCACACGAAGATTTGCTACGATAGGTGGGGGTTTTATGAAGAGTGATAGTGTATTACACAAAGAGAACCTGGGAGCGTTTACCCGCGTCCTGATGCAAGACTCGCTGGTGATTGCCCCGGTGCGGGTGGGAGAGCAACTCTTTTTTCGACCCGTACAATCAGAAGCGGAGGTGTACCTGGGGGTGGGCCATAGCCGCGTTCCGCCGGCCGAACATCTCATGCCCCAATCGGAGACAATGTTCCACTACGAGAAGCGCGGGTCTGAGGTTGACCTCTCGTATACGGTAGATCAGACGCGGCGCACCATCCTGGGCATCCGCCCCTGTGATGTGTATAGCATGGGCATGCTGGATGAAGTCTTTTCCGGGCGCTACGAAGACCCCTACTACCTCACGCGCCGCCGCAATACTATGCTGGTATCGCTAATGTGCAACGAGCCGGGCGATAGTTGCTTTTGCCACTCGTTTGGCACGGGGCCCGATCTCGACGCAGAGGCGGGGTCAGATATACACCTGGTAGATCTGGGCGAGCGCTTTTATGTACAGGTCTTTTCCGAACGCGGGCAGCAGGTCATCGCCGGGTGTGGCGATATGTTTGCCCCCGCCACCGCGGACGACCGCGCCGCCGCACAGCAGGCCGCGCAGCAATCTGTGGCTATGATGCAGCGTACCCTCGATACCGAAGGACTTTCCGAGGCGCTGTCGGGCATGTTCGAATCGGACTACTGGGACGCCATCTCGCGCAAGTGTCTCTCGTGCGGCTCGTGTACCTACCTGTGCCCGGTGTGCTACTGCTTCGACGTGAGCGATACCTGTTCGCAAGTAGCCGGCGAACGCACGCGCTGTTGGGATGCGTGTACCTTCCGCTCGTTTGCCATGCTGGCCGGCGGACACAACCCGCGTCCCTCCATCCGCGAGGGCTACCGCCAGAAGATGTACCACAAATTCCACTACGCGGTAGAGCGGCATGGGCATGCGCTCTGTGTCGGCTGTGGCCGCTGTCTCGATGGATGCCCGGTCAATCTGGATATTGTGAAAGTCTTGACGGGTGCAAAGGAACTGGCCCGACGTGATATGGAGGTAGTGTAAATGGTTGCGGCGGCCTTATTAGATGGGCAAAAAATTATCAACCCCTTCTTGCCCCACGTTGCAGAGGTCGTAGGGGTACGCCAGGAAACGGGCGATATACGAACGCTGGCGCTGCGCTTTCGACAGGGGATAGATTTCGACTTTGTACCGGGCCAATTTGTCGAAGTATCCGTGTTTGGGGTGGGCGAAATACCGCTTGGTCTGGCCTCCTCCCCCACGCGGCGCGAAAAGATAGAAGTAAGCGTCAAACGCATTGGCTCGGTCACAAACGAGATTCACAAGCTCACGCCCGGCGATACGCTTGGGGTGCGTGGGCCCTATGGCAACGGGTGGCCCGTGGAACGTCTGCACGGGCGAGATGTAGTCATCATCGGGGGCGGTATCGGCTTATCGCCGCTCCGTTCGCTAATAGACTATATGCTGGATAACCGCGACGACTTTGGCAAAATGAAGATACTCTACGGGGCGCGGACGCAAGACGACCTGGTCTACAAGCGCCTGATCGAAGAGTGGGGGCGCCACCGCGATACCGAAGTACACTGCACGGTGGACATAGGCACGCCGGGTTGGACGGGCCACGTCGGGGTAGTCACAGCGCTCTTTGACCAGGCCAATATTTCCACTGAAAATACCATGGTCATCACGTGTGGCCCGCCCATTATGATCAAGTTTGTCACGATGGGGCTTGAAAAGATGGGCTTCTCCGACGAGGATATTATCACCTCCATGGAGAAGATGATGAAGTGTGGGGTTGGCAAGTGCGGGCATTGTAACCTGGGCAGCAAGTATGTGTGTCTGGATGGGCCGGTGTTTACCCACCGCGAACTGAAGGCGTTGCCAAAAGAGATTTAAGGTATGAAGACGCTGCACGTAGAGTTGACAGACAAACTGGCGTTGGAACTGGACAAACTGGTCGAAGACGGCTGGTTTACCAACGAGTCGGAGATTGTCCGTCTGGCGTTAGTTGAGTTTATCCAGCGATACCGCTTTGCTTTGCTAGAGCAGTTTCAGTATGAGGATATTGCCTGGGCGTTGCAGCAGAAAGTACAGAGTGCGTGAGTTAGTCAGGAAAAACCATTGTTACCAGAAAAGAGTACCCTATGATTAAAATTACCACCCGACCAACCACCAACGATTTGCTAGAACAGGTGGTTGAGTTGAGCGGACAAAGCGTCTTTGCCTGCTACCAATGTGGTACGTGTACGGCGGGGTGTCCATTTATTGAATCAATGGACTTGTACCCAGACAAGCTGATGCGCCATTTGATGTATGGGCTACCCGATGTGCTGGAAAGCAACACCATCTGGTTGTGCGCCTCCTGCTTCCTCTGCGCCGAACGTTGCCCGCGAGACATTGACGTGGCGCGCGTGATGGAAGCGTTGCGGCAAATGAAGCTACGCCAGAACGAGGATCATACCGACCTGGCCCAGATACCGGCCGAACAGCTAGAAGGCATCCCCCAGATTGCGCTGGTATCGCATCTGCGGAAGAATACGGCATAGGGCAAGCCAGACACAGACAAAGTAGGGGAATATGGACATAAAGTATTATCCGGGCTGTACGATAAAAACGTCGGCCAGAAACTATGAAACATCCGCGCTGGCCGCGCTCCAGGCGCTTGGCGTCGAACTCAACGAAATGGAAGACTGGAACTGCTGCGGCGTGGTACACTCGTTGACCACCGACGATCTTTACCACCAGATAGCGCCCGTGCGCGTGTTAAACCATCTGGAACACGAAGGGCGCAGCGAACTGGTGACGCTGTGCGATATGTGCTACAACACGCTGGCCCAGGCCAACGTGCTGGTCACCAGCGACGCCGAAAAACTCAAGACCCTCAATACCTTTATGGATACCGAAGAGCCCTACGGCGGGTCGGTAGAGGTGTTGCACCTGCTCGAAATCCTGCGCGACAAGGTGGGCTTTCAGACGATAGCAAAGCGCGTCAAGCGCCCCTTGAAGGGGCTCAAGGTCTTTCCCTACTACGGCTGTATGCTCTTGCGCCCCGGCGAAGTGGGCATAGACAACGCCGAAGACCCCACCATCCTGGGCGACCTGATGGCCGCGCTTGGCGCAGAGGTGATAGACGACCCGGTGAAGGTAGAATGTTGCGGCTCGCACCACACCGTCGGTAACTGTGGCGTCGTCTTTGATCGCGTCGAAAAGATTGTCGAGCGGGCAAAGGCAAAGGGCGCCGAAGCAATGGTACTCTCCTGCCCGCTGTGTCGCTTCAACCTGGACGCCCGCCAGCAAGAAGACCCGGCCATCACCGAGCCGTTGCCCGTCTTCTACTATACGCAGCTTATGGCGGTGGCGTTTGGGCTAGGGGAAGAAGTGTTGGGATTGGACGATCACCGGGTTGACCCCTGCCCGCTCCTGCGCGAGCGTGGAATGTGTGGTCGCCATGATGGTGAGCCACATAAAGGAAGTGGCCATGCGGTCAGTGTAAGCGTATAGGTGGCTGTGCGGCGCAGCAGCGCGGCGATGGGCGGCGCGGCAACCGGGCGCCGAACCTGGAAGCACTTTTTTGTAGGGAGGTTTCGCCAGGGAGGCAAAACCTACCCAAAAATGAGCAGGAGTACGCATGTGTACCCGATACAACGCGCACATAAAATACGGTTAAACCCGACGCCGGAGCAGGAGCAGTATTTTCGGCAGGCGGCGGGGAACGCCCGCTTTGCCTGGAACTGGGCCGTGGCCATCTTGCGGCAAGCGCGAAAAGAGCAGACCACGCTCCCGTTGGTGGGCGACCTGAAGACCCAATTCAATCGCATCAAGCGGGACGAGTTTCCGTTCGTGATGCTCACGACAAAGTGTGCTCCTGAAGGGGCGTTTGCGAACCTGAATCGGGCGTTGCGAAACTACTTTGCTGACATCAAGAAGCGCAAGGAGGGTAAACGACGCAAAGACAACAAGCGCGTGGGATTTCCGAAATTCAAGTCCCGCAAGAAGGGGTATGGATCGTTCTATCTGGCCAACGATAAGTTTGCGGTTGACAGGCACAGGATACGCATACCGCGCCTGGGGTGGGTGAATATGACCGAGCCATTCCGATTTCCGGGCAAGATACTGGGAGCTACGGTGTCTTATCGAGCGGGCTACTGGTTCGTGAGCATCCAGGTTGAAATGCCTGCGCCGCCCCGCACGGCTCCAGAACGGGTACTTGGGGTAGATGTGGGCGTCAAATTGTTGGCGGTTGATAGCGACGGCGAGGTGTTTGAGCACCAAAAGCACCTCGCCGTCGCCCAGAAGAAACTACGACGTCTGAACCGCTGGTTGGCGCGAAAGCAGAAAGGCAGCAAGAACTGGCACAAAGCGAAGCACAAACTGGCGCGGCTGCACTATCGGATTGCCAACCTGCGAGCGGATGCCATCCACAAGATGACGACCTGGTTGGCTGCGAAAGCCGCTACGATTGCGTTGGAAACGCTCAACGTGGCGGGGATGCTGAAGAGCCACACGCTGGCGCGGGCGATTGCAGATGCCGCGTTCAGCGAGATAGCACGCCAGTTGAGATACAAAGCGGAGCGGGTGGTGCTGATAGACCCGTTTTATCCATCCAGCAAGACGTGCAACGGGTGTGGGCACATC
>DAOTUK010000069.1:0-13108 GCA_034437375.1 Chloroflexaceae bacterium
CCAAGTTGTTCGGCGCGATGGTGCAAGGATTTGACGAGTTTCCGATAGCCATTCTCCCGAAACAAAAGCCCCCAGTGCCAGCGCCCAAGTTTTTCGGGGGCGGTACACGGCTCCAGTTTCAGCGGTATAACGAAGATGGAACCCTCTGGTTGCTCTCCGGCAATATCGAGAGCAAACGCTATTTCCTTATGCACAAATCCGGCTCTGGTCGTTGAGCGGGGAGAGAGGCATACCAGGAAGGCATCAGACGACCGTACCTGCTTTGGTATCTCACGTTGCCAATCCTGCCCCGGCAAGAGGTCTTTCTTATCCATCCAGGGCTGAAAGCCGTCGGACTGGAGCCGCTTGTAGAGCGTCAGAACGGCCTCACGGTCTTCATGGGCGTAACACAGGAAAACGCGCAGGCGGCGGTTGGGGATTGTGCTGTCTGCTGTCATAGGCTTGTGCTTCTATCGGGTGTATCGCCTCACGCCTCACCCGTCACTGGTATGATACCTATTATAGCAGAAGATAGCGCGAAATGACATGGCCCACAGCCCCCCACAAGAATACATAGTAAAAACACTTTTAATAGACCTTGACAAAGGTATGCACCCTATAGTAGGATGATTACCATAGTACTAGCAGTATCCCGGTACGGGCTTTTCCTCATACACAAGGTTCAGGTTGTTTTCCCTGCCGCAGAAGGGCAGGGGAGGGCCCTGCGACGACGGGTAGCCTTCAGTCACGGTTCAGGCTTTGTCGTGGGACGCACCAGGGCATCCATGCTGCGCTGGTACTATCGGGTCATCGTGCAAGGTGGTTCGGTTGCATATCCCCCCGGCGTTGGTGTCACAGCCGAAGCGCACGGCACCCTGGTATGGTTTGTGCAATAATCCGCAAACAATGGCGTTCGCCCCGACTCCATGACGGCAGTCTACGGAGGGTGAGCGTCTCTTTTTGTCCCGGACAGGCACTCCATGACAGCTCCTTGTTCTTGTAATACAATATATCGCGTATCTCTGATAGAGGTTGTAACGATAATATTCTTTTGTTGTAAGGTGAAATCCTATGCAAAAATCCATGCAAAGAAACGCTCAACCCCCACTGTATGATCCTCGCTTTGAACATGATAACTGTGGTATTGGCTTTGTCGCCCGCATTGATGGGCAACCCGGCCAGGACATTCTCTCCATGGCCATGATCGCTCTGGGCAACCAGGCCCACCGCGGCGCGGTTGCGGCCGATGCCAACACCGGCGACGGCGCCGGTATCCTCACCCAGATACCCCGCAAACTCCTGCTGCGCGAGCTTGAGCGCCAGGGCGTCCACCCGGACCCGGCCGACATTGGCGTCGGTATGCTCTTTTTACCCCAGGATGCTGCTACCGCCGAAGCAAGCACCCGCATCATTACCAAAGCCCTTAATGACCGCGGACTGAAAGTGCTTGGGTGGCGCGACGTACCAACCAATGATCGCGTGCTAGGGCAACGGGCCCTGGAAATGAAACCCCGCATCAGACAGGTTATCACCGGGCGCGGCCCTGGCATTGACGAGCAAACCTATGAACGCAAACTCTTTCTCGCCCGCAAAGATATGGAAGCCAGTTTCCTTGCGCGCGACATGGAAGTCTACATCCCCTCGCTCTCCTGCCGCACAGTCGTCTACAAAGGGCTGCTGGTTGGTACCCACCTGGGATGCTTCTACCTTGACCTGCGCGACCCCGCCTACGAAACGGCCCTGGCCGTCTACCACCAGCGCTACTCCACCAACACCTTCCCCACCTGGGAGCGGGCCCAGCCCTTCCGCATGGTTTCGCACAATGGCGAATTTAACACCCTGCAAGGCAACATCAACTGGACCCGCGCGCGCCAGAGCAAGCTCCACTTTCCCGAAGTGCCCGGCACGCGCGAAGGCACGGTAGACTTTATCACCTCGGTCATTGACGAGCGGGGCAGCGACTCGGCGATGTTCGACAATTCGCTAGAAGTATTTGTGCTAGGCGGGCGCGACATTCGCCACGCTATCGCCATGATGGTGCCCGAAGCCTGGGAAAAAATACCCGACATGGACTCCGATTTGTGCGACTTCTACCTGTACCACTCCTGCGTTGTCGAACCGTGGGACGGCCCCGCCGCGCTCACCTTCTCCGACGGGCACATTGTCGGCAGCTCGCTTGACCGCAACGGCCTGCGCCCGGCCCGCTACTGTATCACCGCAGATGGCCTGGTCATTAGCGGCAGCGAAGCCGGCGTCGTCCCCATGGAAGAGCAGCGCATTATTTCCACCGGACGGCTTGGCCCCGGCCAGATGATAGCCGTAGACACGCGCGAAAAGAAATTCTATGCCAACAGCGAAATTAAGGATATGCTGGCCAGCCGCCAACCCTACGGCGAATGGGTGCGGCAGCACGTTATCCCCCTGGAACGCATTGTCGGTAGCGGCGACCAGCCGGCCGCCGACGATGACGAAGCCAAACCCTATACCCTCGGACTCCAGCTCCCCTCCGACATTGTAGACCTGGACAGCCTGCAAATGGCCTTTGGCTATACCAGCGAAGAAATAAACGTTGTCATCAAACCGATGATGCGCGATGCCCGCGAGCCGGTGGGCTCGATGGGCGACGGCACCCCCCTGGCCGTCCTCTCGCATATGGAGCAGGGCCGCCCGCTCTTCCAATACTTCCGCCAGCGCTTTGCCGAAGTGACCAACCCGCCCATAGACCCCCTGCGCGAAGGGTTGGTGATGTCGCTCACGGTGGGGCTTGGTATGCGGCTTGACCCCTTGCAGGAAACCGCCGAGCATGCCCACCTGTTGCGGCTAAGTTCGCCCATCCTCACCAACGAGCAGTTAGCCGCCATGCGCGCTAACAAAGACCCGCTCTTCAAAACGGCCACCATCAACGCGGTGATGCCCGTTGCGCCCGGCGGCAATGGGGTGCGGGGCGAGATGAATCTGCGCCAGGCCGTCGAACACATCTGCCACGAAGCCGAACAGGCCGCCTACGAAGGCGCAAAACTGCTTATCATTAGCGACCGCGGCGTAGACAGCGAACACGCACCCATCCCCTCCCTGCTGGCCGTGGGCGCCATCCATCACCACCTCATCCGCACAAACTGGCGCGGCCGCGTCAGCCTGATTGTCGAAAGCGCCGAACCACGCGAAGTCCACCACGTCGCCTGTCTGATAGGCTACGGAGCCAAAGCGATTAACCCCTATCTGGCGCTGGCTACCGTACGTGCCCTGGTGACCGAGCGTGAAGAGTTGACCCCCCAGGAGGCCGCACAAAACTTCATCCATGCGCTGGAAAAGGGCGTGCTCAAGATTATGTCAAAGATGGGCATTTCCCCCGTCGAAAGCTACTGCGGGGCCCAGATTTTTGAAGCCATCGGCTTGAAAAAGAGCTTTATTGACAACTACTTCACCGGCACCCCCTCGCGGGTTGGCGGCATCGGGTGTCAAAAGCTGGCCCATGATGTCCTGGTGCGCCACCGCGCCGCCTTTGACAAAGAACACAAAGGCGCCACCCTGCCGCACCCCGGCTACTACAAGTTTAAAAAGGATGGCGAACCACACGTCTATAGCCCATCGGTCGTCAAGGCGTTGCATGACGCTGTGATGAACAACGAAGGCACCAATGGCGACATCCACGCCGGGCTCGACCCCAACGGCCACGTTTCCGAGAAGGGCTACCAGCGCTACCGCGTCTATGCCGATCTCGTCAACAATCGCCCCCTATCGGAACTGCGCGACCTGATGGACTTTGTACCGGCTGGCCCGCCCATTCCCATTGACCAGGTGGAACCCATCGAGGCTATTCTCAAGCGCTTTAGCACCGCCGCGATGAGCCACGGCGCAATGAGCAGCGAATCGCACCAGACCCTCTCCATCGCCATGAACCGTCTGGGGGGTATGGGCAACAGCGGCGAGGGCGGCGAGGATATTGCCCGCTTTGTAGACGAGCGCATTAGCCGCATCAAGCAGGTTGCCTCCGGGCGCTTCGGCGTCACGACCAACTACCTTGTCCACGCCGACGAATTGCAAATCAAGATGGCCCAGGGCAGCAAGCCCGGCGAGGGTGGCCATCTGCCCGGCCACAAGGTAAGCGAGGAGATTGCCCGTATCCGCCACACCACGCCCGGCGTGCCGCTCATTAGCCCGCCGCCGCACCACGACATCTATAGCATAGAAGACCTGGCCCAACTCATCTACGACCTGAAGCAGGTTAATCCGGGCGCGTGTGTCTCGGTTAAGCTGGTATCCATGGCCGGCGTGGGTACCGTAGCGGCCGGCGTCGCCAAGGGCTACTCCGACGTTATCATGATAAGCGGCAGCACCGGCGGCACCGGTGCCTCCCCGCTCAGCAGCATCAAGTACGCCGGTATGCCCTGGGAACTAGGCCTTTCCGAAACGCAGCAAACGCTGGTAATGAACAACTTGCGCGGGCGCGTGCGGGTGCGCGTAGATGGCGGTATGCAAACCGGGCGCGACGTGGTTATCGGGGCGATGCTTGGGGCCGATGAATATTCGTTTGGCACAGCGGCTATGGTGGCCGAAGGGTGCCGTATGGCGCGCGTATGCCACAAAAACACCTGCCCGGTGGGTATCGCCACCCAACGGCTTGACCTGCGGGCCAAGTTCCCCGGCAAGCCAGAGATGGTGATGGCCTTCTTCCGCTATATGGCCCACGAAATACGCGAGATACTGGCCTCGCTTGGCGTGCGTTCGCTGAACGAGGTTATCGGGCGCACGGAGATGCTGCGCCAGCGCCACACCAACAACCCCAACGCCGACGCGCTCGATCTCACGCCCATACTCAGCGTGCCCAGAGATCTGGAACACCACGAGATACACCACCACCACGGCCAGCGCAACGAACACCCCGAAGGCGAAACCTTGAACCAGCGCATCATCTTTGATACCCGCGACGCGGTGGCCACTCGCTCGCCCATTGAACTGGCCTATAGTATTAGCAATGGCGATAGAACCGTCGGCGCAACGCTGGCCGGTGCTATCAGCAAGCGGTATGGCATGGAGGGGTTGCCCGCTGGCACAATCCGTATCAAATTCCATGGCAGTTCTGGACAGAGCTTTGGAGCCTTCAACGCCAACGGTATGGAGCTCTACTTGACGGGCGAGGCAAACGACTATGTGGGCAAGGGGATGGCCGGTGGCCGTCTCATCATTCGCCCCGGCGACCACGGCGACTCCTTTGTCTGGCACGAGAATGTGATAGCCGGTAATACTATTCTTTACGGAGCCACCGGCGGCGAGCTCTACCTGGCCGGGCGGGCCGGCGAGCGCTTTGCGGTGCGCAATAGCGGCGCAACTGCGGTGGTCGAAGGGCTCGGCGACCACGGGTGCGAGTATATGACGGGCGGCGTTGTGGTGGTGCTTGGGTGTGCGGGTTACAACTTTGGCGCGGGCATGACGGGCGGCGTGGCCTATGTGCTGGATGAGCCCGGCAAATTGCCCATCTGCCATAACCCGGAACTGGTGCAACTTGACCGCCTGAATACGTCCGATGAAGCCACCGTGCAAACGTTGGTGCGCCAGCATCTCCACGCGACCGGTAGCCCACGCGCGGCCGACATCCTGGAACACTGGTCGGTCTACCGCGACAAATTCTGGCGTGTGATGCCGCAGGAGATGGCCGCCCGCATTGAGGCTTCTAACGAGGGACAGGAAGAGGCCAAGCCCAAGCCAGTACACCCTGACCCTGCGCCAGAACAACCCGCCGAGGCGGTACCGGCCTGATGCGGCCGCTGTGGATGTGTTGACTCCTGGAAGAACCGCCTGGGAGCGCGGACGGCACGATACCGCCCGCGCTCCCAGGGAATTGCCCCCTATGAGGCTGTATCTTGCCGCTGGCGCTTAAATCTCCACCTCGCGGAGCGGCGGTAACTCGTCCTGCGTCCGCTGTGGCGCACGTCACATTGGTTGCCCGCGTGAGCGCCCCGACAGCAGCAACGCCACCAGCAGCAACCCCGCTTCCAATCCAAACACGGTGCTATAGGCCATCCAGGCATCGCCCCCGCTCAACAGCCGCACCACGTCAACGATGCTGCCCCCAAGCAGGCTCCCAATGGCCTCACCGCTCTCGTGGGCCACGCCCCATAGCCCCATCAGCGTGCCGGCGCGGGCCGCGGTGGTGTGTTCTACCACGGCCGTAAGCAACCCCGCCGCCGAAAGCCCACTGCCAAGCCCCAGAACAAACACGAGCGCCTGGAACATGCGCGGCTCATGTAGGGACCCGACGACAATAAGGCCGCTAAAAACGACAATGCTTATGGAGAGGCCGGCCCGCAGCACGGGCAGATAGCCGGCCCGCGGAATAAGCCCCAGACCGGCCGTGAGCATCGAAAGCATTGTGCCCGCGCCCCACAGAGCCGTCAAGCGCGTCGTCTCTCCCGGTGTCATGCCCAATACCAGGCCGCCGTAAGGCTCTAGCAATATATCCTGGGCCAGCGTGCCTACAATTACCAGCATCACCAGTACAAAGAAGCGCCGCAGGTGGGGGTTGGGCCACAAGACGGTGCTGATCGTTGCGCGAAAGGAAACGGATCGGGCCTCGGTTACGGCCTCCTGAATGTGGTCGCCGCGGCGCTCCTGCCGTAGCACGGCCAGCAGCGTGAGCAGCAGCATGAGCAGCAGCACACCCCAGGCGATGGTGGCCAGGCGGCCCGCGCTAAAGGGGTCAAGCAGCGTACCCAATATCACCGCTGTGCCGATAATACCCAGGAACATGGCGACCTTGAAGAGCGTGACGGCCCGTGGGCGCTGTGGGCCCTGAAAGGTATCGGCTATCAGCGCCTCAAACGTGTTGCTAGACATGTGCTTACCCAGGCCGTAGAGCAGGAAGGCCAGCAGCAGCATTGCCCCCATCGCCACGGCCAGCACGATATTGTCCAGGGAAAGAGACAGGGATAGCACCAGCAAGGTGGCCGCCAGCATCCCCGCGCCCGACAGCACCGTACCAGCGAGAATGTAGGGGGCGCGGCGGAGCCCCCACAGCGGGCGGGTGTCGGACTGGTAGCCAAGCCAGACCCGCACCGGGGCGACCAGCAGCGGCAGCGCAAAACATAGCCCCACGAGCGACGCTGGCAATCCCCGCTCGACAATCATAATGCGGTTGAGGGTGCCTTGCACCAGGACACTGGTCATGCCGATACTGAGCGGAAACGCGGCCATCCGGAAAAACGGCACCATACGGGCGACTGCTTGCATCGGGCGCTCCTTCCCTTGCTTGCGGCTCCCTGGCATAGAAGCGTTGTCCCCATAGCCGCGAGTGGGGATGCTGGTTCTGGTTCGCACGTGTTCGTTGCATCATACCAGACTTTTTGCGTTCGGTATAGGGGCCCTTCCATGCGTCCATGCCGGTTTGTCCCCAGGAGACGCAACCCCTGGGAACGCGGGTATCCGGCCCGCCCCGGTGCGAGCGAGACACTCGCAATCCCAGGCGCGGGAAACCATCTGGCACCCCCCAAACGTACAAACGTACCTCCCATTGGTACAATAGGGGCAATCTCGTTTATACTAGGGGACGAAATAGTCGCCTTGATGTAGGAGCATAAAAGGAGGTTCCTCAAATGAATCGTGTACATAATTTTAACCCGGGCCCATCCACGCTGCCGCTGGCCGTGCTAGAACAGGCCCGTGAAGAGTTGCTGAACTATAACGGCCTGGGTATGTCTGTGATGGAGATAAGCCACCGCTCAAAGGATTACGAAGCTATCAATAGCGAGGCGGAAGCGCGGATCAAACGCTTGATGGGGCTTGGCGACGACTACCGCGTACTCTTTGTGCAGGGCGGGGCCAGTCTGCAATTTGCGGCCGTGCCGCTGAACTTTCTGCCGTCCGGCGCAACCGCCGATTACCTGCTCACCGGCTCGTGGTCGGTAAAAGCCCAGAAAGAGGCCCAGAATATTGGGAATACGCATGTGGCCGCCACGACAAAGGGCGAGAACTTTTGTCGGGTGCCGCGGGCCGACGAAATTCAATTGAGCGACGCGCCGGCCTATGTGCATATCACTTCGAATAATACGATTGTCGGCACCCAATGGCATAGCTGGCCCGACGTTGGCAACGCACCGCTGATAGCCGATATGAGCAGCGATATTTTGTCGCGGCCGATTGATGCCGGCAAGTTTGCCTTGATGTATGCCGGTGCGCAGAAGAGCATCGGGCCGGCCGGCGTCACGGTCGTTATCATCCGCCAGAGCTTGCTAGAGCAGGGGTCGCAGAGCATACCGGCCATTCTGCGCTATTCCACCCACGCCGAAGCCGACTCGCTCTACCATACCCCGCCCGTGTTTGGCGTGTATATGGTCAATCTGGTATTGGGGTGGATTGAGGAGCAGGGCGGGTTGGAAGCGCTTGGCAAGCGCAACCAGCAAAAGGCCCAGACGGTCTACGATGCTATAGACCGCAGCGGCGGGTTTTACCGCCCCCACGCCGAGACGGAAAGCCGCTCGTTGATGAATATTACCTTCCGCCTGGCCAGCGAGGATCTTGAAAAGCAGTTTATTGCCCAGGCCACAAAAGCCGGCTTGATCGGCTTGAAGGGGCACCGCTCGGTGGGCGGTATCCGCGCCTCTATCTACAACGCTATGACGCCAGAGGGGTGCAGTGCGCTGGCCTCGTTTATGGATGAGTTTGCCCGCACCAATGGGTAATACCAGTGACGGGTGTGGTGTGAGGCGAGGATATGGTGAGGCGAACGCCCACGATGTCACGGAACAAATAAAAGAAATCAACCGAACGTGCTATAGAGCAATCTTACGTAGCTCGTAAACTATAACCTGGGAACGCGGGCATCCTGCCCGCATGCGTGCGAGACGCACGCGCTCCCAGGATTTACAACACAATCAGGGTTGCTATATGGTGCAAGTACGAGATCGAGATAAGGAGTTGCGCGTAAAAATAATGATACCACCCGTACGCTGGCCAGCCATTGTGGGCACGCTATGAAAGTGGTGATGCTTTCCAAGGCGCTGGTTTCGGGCGCATACCAGAAGAAGTTGGAAGAACTGGCCCGCCTGCCCAATATAGAACTGGTGGCGTTCGTTCCCCCCGCCTGGCGCGAACCGCTGGTAGGAACGCTCTATCTGGATCACCAGTTTACTGCCGGGTATCATCTGGAAGTCTTGCCGATGGTGGCCAATGGCCACCACCACCTCTACTTCTATCGGGGGGTGCGGCGGGTGCTGGCCCGCGAACGCCCGGACGTGGTGCATATTGATGAAGAGTCGTTCAATCTGGCCACCTTCCTGGCGATGCGGGCCGGGCTTGCCGTCGGCGCACGCTGCTGTTTCTACAACTGGGCCAATATCAACCGCTACTATCCCCCGCCTTTCTGCCTGTTTGAGCAATACGCCTTTCGCCACGCCGCCTACGCTATCGCCGGCAACCAGGAGGCCGCAACGCTGATGCGACGGCATGGCTATACCGGGCGCTTGAAGGTGCTCCCCCAGTTTGGGGTTGACCCTGCGTTGTTTACCCAACCCGCCGAGTCTGCCCCTACCCACCACGCCCGGCAGGCGTCTGCCGACGCCCCCTGCTTTATCGTTGGCTACCTGGGCCGTTTGATAGCCTGGAAGGGAGTTCTCGATCTGGTCGAAGCATTGCCCGGATTGCCGGCCTGCGTCCATCTGCGGTTGATAGGCGATGGTGAACTGCGGCCCCGCCTGGAGCAGCGGGCCCACGAGCTTGGCGTGGGCCCGCGGGTAACGATACGCCCGGCTGTGGCAAGCACGGCCGTACCCGACGAGCTGCGCCAGATGGATACCCTCGTCTTGCCCTCGCGCACCCAACCCAATTGGAAAGAGCAGTTTGGGCGCATTCTGATTGAGGCGATGAGTTGTGGTGTGCCGGTGATAGGGTCGTCGTCGGGCGAGATACCCAATGTGATAGGCGACGCGGGCCTGGTCTTTCCCGAAGGCGACATCGCGGCGCTGCGGGCGGCTATCGAGCGGGTGCGTACCGCCCCGGCCCTGCGCGAAGATCTGGCGCGGCGGGGGCGGCAACGGGTGCTGGCGCACTATACCCAGGCGGCCCTGGCCCGCGACTATTACGCGCTGTATCGGGAGATGGTCGAATGAAGGGACGGGCGGCTATACCTCGTGCAAGGCGCGGGGTTGGTCGCTCTGTTCCTCATACTGCTCGATAGCCTGGATAATGGCGGTATAGTCAAACTGGTTCAGCAGGTGTTCCAGGGCGGCGGCGGTGTCCGGGCAGGCGGTATACAGCGGGATCATAATATGCTCAAATTGCTGCAAGTCGCCCAACGTCGCGGCCAGTTTGAGATCGTCCAGTATTGTGATAGGCAAGCCTTCCAGCATATCGGGCGTGAGGTTTCCGGCGGCCAGGGATAGCTCCTCGGCTATCTCGTCGGCGTAGATAAAGCGCCGCCCCAGGTGGTGTTCAATAGCGGCGTACAGTCTGGTTTCATCCAGCGGCTTGTAGAGAACCGCATCGCAGCCGGCTTCCAGCACGGTATCGCGTTGCTCTTCTAGCACACTGGCGGTTACCGCAATGATGGCTGCTGGTTGTTCGGCGTCGGCCGCCTTGATAGCGCGGGTCATCGCGTAGCCGTCCATCACGGGCATACGAATGTCGGTCAATACGAGATGCGGATGCCACGCCTGCCACGCCTCCAACCCTTCGCGGCCATTGCTGGCCTCGTACAATTCCAGGCCTGGCATGGTCAACAACCCGACGAGCAACTGGCGGTTGCTGTGCTGGTCGTCCACAATGAGTATGCGGCGTGGTGAGTCGTTCTCGTCCGTTTCGGCAAGCGCCACGGCGCGGCGGGGCATACCACGGGTTTGTGGCGGGGATTGCTGCTGTTCTGTGGCGACGCGGGCCGCAATGGTAAAGCTGAAGGTAGCGCCCTGGCCGGGTTCGCTCTGTACGGTCAACTCGCCGCCCATCAGATGCACAAACGCGCGGCTAATAGCCAGACCCAGGCCGGTGCCCTCTTGCGCCTGTTGCCCTACGTAGGTCTGGGTAAAGGGCTCGAAGATGGCGGCTTGTTCTGCGGGGGCGATGCCGGGGCCCGTATCTTCTACCGCGAAATGGAGCCGACAAAGGCTGCCCACCTCATCGCATGGTTCCGTCGGATTGGCCCGCCGCACCGCAAGCGTGACCCGCCCTTGCTCGGTGAACTTGACCGCGTTGGAAAGCAGGTTGAGCAATACCTGGCGCAGCTTGGTTTCGTCACCAACAATCACGGGGGGCACATCGGGCCCACACAATACGGCAAGCTGAAGCTGCTTCCGGGCGGCCCGTTCCATCAGCATGCCTTCCAGGTAATCAAGCAGGCTATAGAGATCGAACGGCGCTTCATTGAGGGTTGCCCGTTCAGCCTCCACCTTGGACATATCCAGCACATCGTTAATGAGCGTGAGCAGGTGTTCGCCGCTGTGCTGAATGATGCCCAGGTATTCGGTTCGCTGTTGGGGCGTCAGTAGCGTATCCTGGCTGAGCAAGCGGGCAAAGCCGAGAATGGCATTCAGCGGGGTGCGGAGTTCGTGGCTCATATTGGCCAGGAAGGTGCTCTTGGCACGGTTGGCCGCTTCGGCCGCCTCGCGGGCCCGCAACAGCGCAAGTTCAGCCTTTTTACGCTCGGTAATATCGCGGGCTACGCCGACCCACCCCACCAGTTCGCCCTCCTCCACCAGCGGCACGGTGATACACTCGGTCAACACGGTGGTGCCATCCTTACAGGGCTGTTCCAGCTCCATTCGATCTATCGTGTACTCTTTGGCCAGGGACTCAGCGACCCCGGCCTGCACCCGTTGCAACGATTCGGGCGTAAGTGCTGCTTCCATCGGTTGCGCTATGACCTCTTCCGGGGTATAGCCGCGCAGGAGATAGACCGAGGGGCTCACATAGGTAAAGCCCTCGGTCCGGCTGAGTATCCAGACGACATCGTGCATATTTTCGGCCAGCAGGCGGTAGAGTTCCTCACTCTTGCGGAGCGCCTCTTCGGCCTGTTTGTGCGAGGTGATGTCGCGCAGCACAACCACCCACCCGGTCAGGGTGCCCGACCTCCTGGTAATGGGCGATATTTGCACGTCATAGTGGCGATTTTCCCCCTGGGGATCACAGACAAACTGGTGGTGGGTGCTGGTATCGGGGGACAGGTGCGGCTCCCACGCGCCCCACGCGGCCAGATGTTCGCCAATGGGGGTACCGACGATTGCTTCGTTGGGGGCATCGAAGAAGGTAAGCGCGGCGGGGTTGAGATAGACCATGCGGTGTTTCTCATCCAGCACTATCATACTGTCGGACATACTCTGCACCAGCGTGTGGTGGGCCACCGGCACCATATCGAGCAGCCGGTAGCGGAAAACGGCCCACACAATCAACGAGTTACTGAAGACCGCTGCAATAGGAGCCAGAGACAGGCCTGGTATGATTTGCGTGGTATGGGCTACCCCGGCCGCATAGGTCGTCACAAACCCGATAAAGACGGTGAGTGCCTGCAAGCGATAGGGCGGGCGTGAAATGATAGCCGCATGCAATATCAACCCATATGCGATGAGTACCGCTATATTATGGTAGAGCAAAAAGACCGTTTGGTACAATGGCCCTGGGAAGCGATGGGGCAGCACAAAGGGGCCACCCGCATAGACCTGGTAGTCGTCCCAGATCAGGTGGGTCAGGGGGGGAGACCAGTTCAACACAATAATGGCAACTGGAATAGCTGACAGCATCAGCAGACGGCGTGGCACAAGCCACTGGTGGCGGCCGGTGTATTCCAGGACAAAGACGAGCAATGAGAACGCAAGAAGGGCAACAAAGGTAAAGCGGCACTGGCTCCAGAATCGCATCAGGGACATATCAGGGGTGAGCAATTCGAGCGAGAGGAAGAAGAGCCACCCGAACGAGACAAGCACGAGGAACAGCAATCCGCGTGCGCCTTGTATCTGGCGGTGGCGCCAGCTATAGATACTCAATCCCAGACTGGTCAACGCTGAGCAGATGACCAGCATGACATAGGCGATATAGTACCATTCCATATGTGTGTGCTTTCCTTTTCGCGTGCAAGTTCAGCCCCTTTCTATCAAGCCTTGACACGTTTAGTGTACCATACCGGAGGAAGCGGGGGCAGGGGGCGGGGGGC
>DAOTUK010000070.1:0-2499 GCA_034437375.1 Chloroflexaceae bacterium
TTATGGCTCTGAGGAAGCAGACAACCAGCACACACACCCGTTCTCGTTCGCTCTGGGGGCGCGTACAATGGACGGTGGGCAACCTGCTCATGCTGGCGGGGGTATATACCGTGCTGTATTACGGGGGGGTGTATGCCCAGGCAGAGTATAGCCGCCTGGCGGCGCGGGGGGATAACAACCTGCCGGTAGCGGAAGCAATAGCGGCCCCTGATATGGAACGCACGGGAGCGGCGCTGGCGGCGTTACCATCCAGCACCCGACCGGCCAGCGCGGAGGCCGATACCGCGACGGGGACAGCGCAGGCTTCGACCATCACCCGCTTACGCATTCCAAGCATTGACCTGGACTCGAAAGTGGTAGCGATTCGCAAGGTGACGAAGAAAAAGCGCGGCAAGGAGGTACAGGAGTGGAAGGTGCCCAATTTTGTGGTGGGCCACCACGAAGGCAGCGCCAACCCCGGCGCGCAGGACAACGTGGTGATGACGGGGCATGTGGGGGGATATAGCGGCATTTTCGAAAACCTTTTTTTTGTTGCGCGGGGCGATCATGTCATTGTGGATAGTAATGGGCAGCAGTACCTCTATGTGGTGCAGGAGGTGTTGCTGCTGGAAGAGGAAAACGCCCCCCCCGAACAACGCGCCGCGAACGCCCGCTATATCGCGCCCACCGGCCACGACATGGTGACGCTAGTCACTTGCTGGCCGCCCCACGGCAAAGATCGCTACAAGCAGCGGGTAGTCGTTCGCGCGCGGCCCTACCAACACCCCCTCCACCCAGGGGAGCCAGCGGATAGTACCTCCTGGCAAGTTCGCTAAATCCCCCAGGCAGACATAATCTACCTACTATTACAAATCGTACCAGCTATTTTTCAGAATCTTTCCAGACATTGGTCAGCTCTTAACACAACCTTAACATATATTTTGGACTCTTTTAACAAGAGACCGCTATGATCAACGCTGTTTCAATATGTCTGTTGGTATCGTACATCATATGATTATGCATGGTACGGCGTGTTGCTGTGTCGTATAGTCTCTAGCGAGACGATCTTTTGCTGTGCCTGAAAGCGAACCATTCTCGGGCCCGCAATGTGGGGGGAGAGATGCATAGCCTACAGCAACACACGACCACCAGAACCAAGACAACAGCGTGTTCTCTCAGCCGGGACACCCCGGCTGCCGAACATAGGGGTCACCTGGAAATTATATCGGGAGGTGGTATTTCACAAGACGAGTCCCTTACGATGTATGCGATCAATGTGGTCGTATTCTGACGTATCCTGTCTACTTGTAGTTAGAAGAGGAGAATGTTTCAGATGTTCGCAACAGTAAAACGGTTTATCACGCTTTTTGCGTTACTGGCACTGACGCTCCCAATCATCGCTGCGTGTGGTCAACAACCACCGGCAGCAGTGCCAACAGAAGCCCCTGCTGCAACCGATGAGGAAGCAGCCACCGAAGAACCCGCCGCCGACGAAGAAGAACCCGCCGCCGACGAAGAAGCCACCGAAGAACCCGCCGCCGACGAAGCAGCCACCGAAGAACCCGCCGCCGCTGGCGCCTGGGCACCGCGCAACGTGGCCGCCGACATCAACGCTTCGGGCGCGAGCTTCCCCGACCCCATCTACCAGACCTGGATTTCACAATATCAGGAAGTGGCCCCCAACACCAGCATTAACTACCAGGCCGTCGGTTCTGGCCAGGGTATCAACGACTTTCTGGGCGACGTAACCGACTTTGGCGGCACCGACAAATATGTCGCCGATGAAGACCTGGCCGACTACGGGCAAGACGTCTTCCACATCCCCACCGTGCTTGGCGCGGTCGTCGCCACCTACAACCTGCCCGACATTGACCACCTGCAATTTTCGGGCGAAACCGTGGCCAATATCTTCCTGGGCAACATCACCTCCTGGGATGACCCGGCCATTGCCGAGGACAACCCCGACACCACCCTGCCGGCTATGGACATTACCGTCGTCCACCGCTCCGACAGCTCCGGTACGTCAAGCATCTTCACCAACTACCTGAGCAGTGTCAGCCAGGATTGGGCCGACAATGTGGGCGCCGGCTCCACCGTCGAGTGGCCCGTGGGCATTGGCGCCGAGAAGAACCCCGGCGTCGCGCAAGCAGTCAAGCAAACCGAAGGCGCTATCGGCTATGTCGAGTTCATCTATGCCGAAGGCAACCAACTGCCAACCCCGGCCATTCAGAACGCGCAGGGCAACTATGTTGACCCCTCCATTGAGAGCGTGAGCGAAGCGGCCGCCGGCTTCATTGCCGACATGCCCGACGACCTGCGCATCAACATCGTCAACCCGCCGGATGGCGAAAACGCCTACCCCATCTCCGGCTTCACCTGGGTGCTGCTGCGAGCCGAGATGGACGATATGGACAAAGCCCAGGCCATTACCGACTACCTCTACTGGGCCCTTACCGAAGGCGGACAGTACGCCTCCGACCTGGGCTACGCGCCGTTGCCCGACTCGGTACGCGCCAAGGC
>DAOTUK010000071.1:0-10815 GCA_034437375.1 Chloroflexaceae bacterium
GTGGGCGGCCGGCTGTACGGTCACGACGGAGGGGAGGGGGGGCGGGTTGGGGGCGGGTTGGCCGCTATCCTTGGCGAGTACCACCCCACGGGTAAGCTGCGCTCCCACCACGTCGGCCGCGGCCAGCGCCATAGCGACGCTGGCTTTGCCGGCGGCTACCAGAAAGACGCGCTCATACTGGTGCAGGTCATAGGCCTGTTCCCCCACCAGTAGCGCGTCTCCCGCGCGGCGCAGATGCCGCCGCACCGCCACGCCCGGCTCTACGGCCCCCACCGCGGCGGCCAGTATATCGCGTACCACCGCGCCCCAGGCGGCCGCTTGTAGCGTGGTGGTGGCAAAAGCAGCGGAATCAATGCCCATGCGGCCCTACTCGTCTGCGTCGGTACCCAACAACTCAACCCGCACCGACATACCGGGGCGCAGGCGTTGCGTCTCTTCGAGTTTGACTTTCACGCGGAAGGTACGCACATTGCCCACCACGTCGGCGAGCGGAGCAATATAGATTACCTCGCCTTCGTATTCGGTACCGGGCAGCGCCTCTGCAACGGCGATAGCCTCCTGTCCGACCTCAATTTTGGCTATGTCAACGTCGCTAATATCTACCTCAACCAGCAAATTCTCCATATCAACAATCTTAATATCGTAGGCCCGCGCCCCCATACCGGGGTCACCGGGGTCTACGTTCACGTCGGAGACGATGCCTTCAAAGGGGGCTCGCAGTTCGGCATATTCGCGGTTGAGTTTCGCCAATTCTAGCGCCGACTGGGCCTGCTCAATCGAGGCATTGGCCCGCTTCTGGCTCGACCCGGTGGGATCGGGGTAGAGCCGCGAACGGTTGGCCACCGCCGCGTCTATGCCGGCCTGGGCCTGGGCAACGTTGTTTTCGCCGGGCGGGGCCAGCAATTGCTCAAGCTGTACCTTGGCCTGCTCCACCCGCTTTTCGGCGGCCTGTACGCCGGTGACTTCGCTCTTGCGCGACCCCTCCGCCGCCACCAGCGCCAGATTGAGCGCCTCTTCAGCCTGTTGCATGGAGGCCTTGGCTTGCTCAAACTGGGTACGGTACTGTGCCTCCTGTCCCTCGCTGATAACGTTGGGTTGCGACTGGCCGGTGGGGCCGGTCGTGTTGGGCACCACGGGGTCAGTCTCATGATCGTCGGCGTGTTCCCAGTAGCGCTGCGCCAGCGCATAATTCCACTGCGCCTGGGTCAATTGAAAGACAGATTGTTTCACCTGGAGCTCAGATTGGGTTTTTGCATACGACATCTGATCACGGGTGGCTTGCAGGTTCACCTCGGCCAGGGTGACGTTGGCCTGCGCGGCTTTCACGTCCACCTCGCGCGGTGGCTCCTGCACCAGCGCCAGACCAGCCTCAGCCTGGCGTATCTGGGCGTTGGCAGCCTGGATGTCGGCGGCGCGGGGTGGTTCGTCAAGCTCCGAAGCGTTGGCTTCGGCTATCTTGACCCCCGCTTCGGCCTGGGCTATCTGCTGGTCAAAGGTGCGCAAATCAAGTGACGCAAGCACCTGTCCCTTTGTGACCACCTCGCCCTCTTCCACATAGACGTGTTCTACTGTGCCGCCCACCGTAAACACCAGTTCGGCGTCGCGGTCGGTTTTCACTTCGCCAATACCGCTTACGTTTGAGGAAAGGTCAAGCTCTGATGCGCCCTCCTCCGACTGGTCAAACAATCCCGAAAGATCGGTGGTGGGGAAGGGGGTCGGCGTTTCCGCTTCCGCTTCGTCTGTTTCGGCGTCTGTTTCCGCTTCCTCCGCCACCTCTTCCGATGCTGCGTCCTCGCCCTCCGCCGGCGCGTCGCCCCCGCCGGGCATACCACACGCCGACAACGCCATCAATAACATACCAAGCAGCATACCAAGCAGCAGTACTCTGCGATTCATACCCCTGTCTCTCCTTGAAAGTATCACTCTTGTTCCGGTGTATTTGACTTTATGACAATTGTATCCGTCGTCTCATCCGTCATGGTCGTATACGCAACCGACGTTTCGTCGCTCGAACCCGACTGCGCCCCGCCCGACACGGGGGCCGGCGGCGGCGACTCGCGGTCGTCGTCGTCGCGGCGCTCTTTCTTATGCCACGGTCGCCAGCTCAATACCCGCTTGAACCACTGAATAACGTTGTAGGAAATGTCCAGAACCGCCTCTAGAATGCTGTAGGCTGTGGGCACGACCAGCAACGTCAACAGGGTGGAGGTGATCATACCACCTATCAGCACCACCGAAAGCCCCTGGCGAATTTCGCTACCTTCGCCCAAACCAATCGCCACCGGCACCGCGCCGGCAATGATGGCCACCGAGGTCATCAGAATGGGCCGCAAACGGATAGCCCCGGCTTTCTCAAGCGCGGCGTGCTTGTCCATACCCGACGCCCGCAGCCGGTTGGTAAAATCTATCAGCAGAATGGAGTTTTTGACCACCAGACCCATGAGCATGATCAGACCGATCATGCTGATGATGTCGAGCGGGAAGCCGGCAATCTGGAGCGCCAGAAAGGCTCCGATGAAGCTAAAGGGCATGGCCATCATAATCACCAGCGGCTGGAAGAAGGACGCGAACTGGGAGGCCAGCACCATATAGACAAACAGAATCGAGAGCAACATGGCGATGAACAGGGTTTGAAAGCCCTCGGCCTGGTCTTCGGTGTCGCCGCCAAACTTGACTTCGACGCCGCGGGGCAATTCCACATCGTTTAGTTCAGATTGGATGCCGGCTATCACCTCGTTGGTATTCAACCCGCCGGCCACGTTGGCCCCGACAATAATCTGGTTGGCGCGGTTGTAGCGGCGAATGGCCGTCGGGCCAAGCGCAAATTCGACATCAACCAGCGATCCTATCGGCATACTGCCGCCCATCGTGGGAACGTTAATTTTCTCGATGTCATCCAGGCTTGCGCGGTCGCCGGGCCGGAGCCGTACTACAATGTCGGTATCTTCACCATCCTTGCGGAAGACCGCCGCCTTGCTGCCGTTGACCAGCGTTCGCACCGAATTGGCAATATCATCGTTGGTAATGCCCAGGTTGCCAATTTTAGCCGGGTCAACGTGAATGAGCAACTCTGGCTTGCCCGGCTTGTAGGTGGTGTCAATATCTACCAGGCCCTCGATTTCACCGGCCCGCGCCTGGAGGCTTTGCAAGAAGGGGATGAGCTCATCCAGGGGGCGGGTGGTGTTAATCTGAAGCTGAATATCGCGCCCGGTTACCTGGGCACTGTTGCCGCCGCGAGCCTCTTGCCCAAAGGCCAGCGTCGGCAAGAACGATAGCTCAGAGCGCAACTTCTCGATAACCTGCTCGGTCGGGGGGTGTTCCTCGTGCAGCTTGACAAAGATTTCGCCCCGTTCGGTCGAGCCGCGCCCGCCCACGGTAGACAGTATTGCATCAACCTCTGGATGCTGCATCAACAGCGCTTCCGTCTGCTTTGCCAGTTCATTGGTACGTTCCAGAGGCGAACCGGGCGGCAATTCAAACGAAACGTAAAATTCGCCCTGATCGGTCGTGGGGAAGAATTCAAATTTCAAGCCGGCCGCAACCTGGATACTGGCGTAGGCGATAACGGCGGTGATGACGATGACGGCCCAGCGATGACGCAGGCTCACGTGTAGCACCCACCCGTAGAAGCGCCCCAACCAGCCGACATCTTCATGCAGCTCGTGCTCCATCGCGGCCGCTTCGGAGACTTCGCCGCCATGCTCCGCCTCGTCGTCGCCGTGCTTCGCCTTCTCATCTTTGCGCTTCTTCTCGCCAAACAGGTGCGCCGAGGTCATTGGCGCCAGCGTAAACGCCTCGAAGAGCGAGAGGGCCATAGCACTGGCCACAGTGATACCAAACGATTTGAAGATAATACCAGGAATGCCTGTGGTAAAGGTGACGGGGACAAACACGGCAATCAGGGTAAGCGTCATCGCCACCACCGACAGCGACACCTCAGCCGTCCCGCGGCTGGAAGCGATAATCGGCGATTCGCCCATCTCGGTATGGCGAAAGATATTTTCACGCACGACAATGGCGTCGTCAATGACCAGACCTACCGAGAGCGAAAGGGCCATCAGGGTGATAACGTTGAGCGTGAGGCCAAAGAAGGCCAGGGCGGAAAAGGTGCCGATCATAATAACCGGCAAACCGATAATCGTTACCAGCGTATTTCGCACGTTGCGGAAGAAGACAAACACCACCAGCATAGCCGCCAACGAGGCTACAAACAGCTCTTCTATCGCGCCCGCCACCGACTCTTCCACAAACGTGGAGGTGTCCAGCGGAATGAAGTATTCCAGGTTGTCATATTCGCCAAAGATGTCGCCTAGCTCTTCGTGGATGCTTTCGGCCACCTGCACAATGTTGGCGTCCGACCGCTTGATAATCTCCACCGTCACCGTGTCGCGGCCATCCAGTCGGGAATAGGTATTTATCTCTGCGATGCCCTCTTCAATCGTGGCCACGTCGCCGATGTTGTAGGCTGTGCCGGTAATCTGCACGTCGGCAATATCTTGCGGCGTGTTGAACACACTGGGGGCCCGCAAGCTAATGTCTACATCGCCCGCGCTGACATCACCAAGCCCCAGGTTAATATTGGCGTTCTGGATAGAGCGCGAGACGAGCGCGGGGAGTATCTGCCGCGCCTGGAGCTTTTCCAGGTCAAGCAGGACGTTTATCTGGCGCTCCTGCCCACCGTTGACCGTCACCGACCCGACCCCCTCGATACGCTGGAGGTAGGGCACAATATCATCTTCAACCGTCTTGCGCAGTTCAACCGGCGAGTCGCCGCCCTTGCTGAAGATAGCCAGCGAGATAACCGGTATCTCCTCCGGGTCAAACTTGAAATAGAGTGGGTCTTCCACCTCTTGCGGCAGCGTCGGCACCACCGCATCAACGTTGCTACGGACATCCTGTTCGGCTATGTCTACGTCTATCCCCGTTTCAAACTCGGCGGTGATAATGGTAACCCCCTCGTTTGAATTTGAGGTGAGGTTTTTCAGGCCATTGAGCGAGATGAGCGTGTCTTCCACTGGCTTGGCCACCTGGTCGGCGACGCTGTCCGGGCTGGCCCCAGGATAGAGCAACTGCACCGCAATAATGGGCACCGAGAAATCGGGGTAGAGGTTGACCGGGAGACGGGTATAGGACAGCAAGCCCATCACCATCACCAGCAACATGATCATAGTGATAAAGACCGGTTGTTTGATAGACATATCTGCAACGGGTGTGCCATGCAGTTCTGGTATGTGCTTTTGTCTTCTGCTCATAGAAACCCCACCAGGGGGTAGCCAGGCCCATGTGTATGGGCCCGCCGGCTACCCCCTTCGCTAATCTATTGCGTTTGTTACACCGTTCTATTGCTTGTTGAGACGACTGCGCTTATTGCTTTTGTTGCACCTTGTTTGTGTACACTGTCAACCGCTCTGCTCTCTGCTCTCTGCTCCCCGTTGGCAGTTGACTATCTTCACAATGTCCTTGTATACTATACAGTAATATTTCTTTACTGGCAAGTAGGAATTTTTAATCTACGGTTCAGAAATCGGTTATACTATAAGGAAAGTCTAGCATAACGAGAATGAGAGGAACCCAGACTATGGCGACCACGCTACGAGAACGGCGGCGGCAAATGCTGCGCGATGAGATATTGCAAGCAACTCAAATGCTGATGGCCGAAAAGGGCCACGAGGCCATGTCTATGGATGAATTGGCGTCCCAGGTCGGTATATCCAAACCCACGCTGTATAGCTACTTTGGCACCAAAGATGAGTTGATTGTACAAGCCGCCGTACGGGCGATGCAACGAGTGCTGGTCGTCATTGAGGAGGATCACCACAACCAGACCCCGCTCCAACGCCTGGTGCTAATCCTCAAAACAATTTTGCAGTTTCAGATAGGCGAGAACCCCAACCTGGAACCGCGCCCCTGGCGCTCGGAATTGTTTAACTTTCTCTCGGCACAGGAAGAATCACGCGCCATGATGGATCGCATAGATGCGGGTATTGTGGCGTTGGTACGGGCCGCCATTGCCCAGGGGGAGATACGGCCCGGGCTTGATGAAGCTACCGTAACCCGCACCTTTTTTATCCTGTTCCTGTCGCTCAAGGAGAATATGTGCAGTAGTGCCGGTGTCCCCGACCCGGCCACCCTGCCAGACACGCTATCCAGTATCTTTGCGCATGGGGTACGCGCATACCATGATACAGGATAGGCTTAGCCGCCGACCAGATGCACGGCGGTCTGGGCGTGTTCGCTGTCCCACTCGGCTAACCCATCGCGCACCAGACCCGCCACCAGCGTACGGAGCCACGCTTCATCCTGGGCCGTATACCCCTTGATAGCCGCGCCAAGCTCGGCCAGCGGAATGCTGGCCCGTTCCGGCAGGTGCCGCAGCACCTCAACAATGCGTCCGCGATAGTAGCGGTTGGAACCATGGTAAGGTTCGCGGCGCTCGGCAACGCGGCGGGCAGGGCGGCGGGCCTGGGCATAGGCGGCGGTGCTATCGGGCGGGGATGCTTGCCAGTGCTGGTAGGCGCGGCAGTACGGGCCCCAGGGGCAACGGGGACAGGCGGGGGATGCAGCGGTACAGGCGAGCGCTCCCAACTCCATAAGCGCCTGGTTCCAGAGCCACCCCCGACCGGGCGGCAGCAGCGTATGGGCCAGTTCAAGCAGGGCCTTTTCTGTGGGGGCGGGCGGCTCCTCTCCCACCAGGCAGCGCCGCAGCACGCGGCGTATGTTCGTATCGAGAAAGGCGACATCCTGTTCGAAGGCAAAGCAGGCCAGAGCCCCGGCGGTGTAGGCGCCAATCCCCGGCAGGCGGCGCAGTTCGGCTACGCTCTGGGGAACGTGGCCGCCATACGTTTCGGTGATCAGGCGGGCGGTACGTTGCAGATTGACTGCGCGGCGGTTGTAGCCCAACCCGGCCCACAGGCGGATAACATCGGCGGTGGGGGCGGCGGCCAGGTCGTGCAGGTGGGGGTAGGCGGCAAGGAAGGCATGGTAGCGGGGTACCACGCGCTCAACCTGGGTTTGCTGAAGCATCATTTCTGCAACCAGTACGTGGTAGGGATTGCGGGTATAGCGCCAGGGCAGGTCGCGGGCGTTGGCATGGAACCAGGCGAACAGGCGCTCGTGCAGGGTCGCGCAGGTCGCGGGGGAGGGCTGCGCCAGGGCCGCGGCGGCCTTATCGGGAGGGGCTTGTGCCACTGCTATCGCGCCTGGCCTCGATAACGTTGGGGATACGGTTCAGCTTATCGAGAATTTCGGTCAATTGAGAAATGCTGCGTACCTTCAGTTGCATATACATCTGGACGCGGCTATCGTTGTGACTTGATATTTGCTGCAACTGGTCAATGTTAATATCGGCATTTGCCACCGTTGCCGATACATCGCGCCACAACCCTACCCTATCCCAGGACTCAATGATGATAGGAACCGGGTAGCCTTGCGAGTCGTAGTCGCCCCAATTGGCCTCAACCAGGCGTTCGCGTTCCTGGCCGCCGTTAATAACCATACGACAATCGGCGCGGTGAATGGAGACGCCACGGCCACGGGTGACATAGCCAACGATAGGCTCGCCGGGCACGGGGTTGCAACAGCGGGCCACACGGGTGAGGATATTGCCGGTACCGGCCACCCGAATACCGCTGGTTGTTTCGGGTTGGGGCGGGTCGGGCGGGGTTATCTGGGGTATGTTCGAAAGCTCATCCTGGGGGCCTTCGCGCTGCGACAGTATCTTCTGGACAACCTGGCGGGCGGTGGGTTCGCCGCTCCCAATCAACGCAAAGAGGTCTTCGGCGTTGGCGACGTTCCACATATTGGCGATGTCATCAAAGGCCATCTTGAGCCCCAGACGTTTCATCTCCTTTTCAAGCAGATGGCGCCCGGCGGTAATATTCTCTTCGCGCTCTAGCCGGCGGAAATAGCGCTTGATGTGGCTACGAGCGTTGCTGGTTTTCACAAAGTTGAGCCAGTCGCGGCTTGGGCCGCGCTGCTGCTTCGACTGCATAATCGTGACGATTTCGCCATTTTGAAGCTGGTAATCAAGCGGCACCATCCGCCCGTTGACCTTTGCGCCGGCACAGCGGTGGCCAACCTCGCTATGGATGCGGTACGCAAAATCTATGGGGGTGCTGCCGACGGGCAGGTCAATAATCTTGCCGCGCGGTGTAAAAATATAGACTTGCTCTTCAAACTCGTCTGTCTTGAGGCTTTCAACAAATTCGCGGGCGTCGGTCATCTCGCGCCGCCACCCGATAAGGCCGCGCAACCAGACGAGCTTGGCCTCAAAGCCCAGTTCATCCTTGCTACCGTGAAAGCCCTCTTTGTAGCGCCAGTGGGCCGCGATGCCATGTTCTGCAATAGAATGCATTTCGTGGGTACGTATCTGTACTTCGCACGGGGTACCGCCGGGGATAATCACTGTGGTATGCAGCGAGCGGTACATACTCTCCTTCGGTACGGCGATGTAATCGTCAAATTCGGAGAGAACGGGTGTCCAGAGGTTATGGACAATGCCAAGCACGCGGTAGCATTCGCTCACCTCGTTCACAATAACACGCACGGCCAGCAGGTCGTAGATCTGGTCAAGGCTCACGCCTTTGCGATCCATCTTGCGATAAATCGAGTAGATATGCTTGGGGCGGCCGCTAATATCGGCTTTGAGCCCCTCTTTCTCTAGTTCCTGTTCCAGACGGGCTATCAGGCGCATAATGATGCGCTCACGCGAGTCGCGGCGCTGCATCAGTTGGCGCTCTATTTCGTGGTACTGGTCGGGGTTGAGCGTTTCAAAGCTCAGGTCTTCAAGCTCTGATTTAATACGCCAGATACCCAGACGGTGGGCC
The DNA here is from genome assembly GCA_034437375.1 of Chloroflexaceae bacterium. Lineage (GTDB taxonomy): Bacteria > Chloroflexota > Chloroflexia > Chloroflexales > Chloroflexaceae > JAAUSY01. The sequence goes on from DAOTUK010000071.1 coordinate 8,826, forward strand.
AGGGGGGCGTAAATTTCCATGGTTTCGCGGGCAATGCGCTGCTGCTTTTCGGGGGGCATAGAGGAGAGCGTACGCATGTTGTGGATACGGTCGGCCAGTTTGATAAGCACGACACGGGGGTCATCGGCCATCGCTACAAACATCTTGCGATAGGTACAGGCCTGGGCCTCTTCCTTGGTCTGCGATTCCAGTACCGACAGTTTGGTGACGCCGTTCACCAGGTTGGCAATCGTCTTGCCAAATTCGCGTTCAATCTGTTCAAGCGTGGTACCGGTATCTTCTACTACATCATGCAGGAGCGCGGCGGCAATAGTGTAATCGTCCATATGCAGGTCAAGGAGGATATTGGCTACGGCGACGGGGTGGGTAATGTAGGGTTCGCCACTTTTACGTTGTTGGCCGTGGTGGGCGTTGCTGGCCAGGTGGTACGAGCGCCGTACCAGCGAATCGTCGGTATCGGGCAGATAGACACGCAAACGGGAGACAAGCAGTTCCTTTATCGGATCGTCCCGTTTTTGCCTGGGGGGGTGTTCGGGGGACGGGTCGGGGCTGGCGCGTTCTCGCGGCGCAGTTTTACCATTCTGCGTGTTACCAGGAGGGGGCGGTTTGGCCGGGGGGTGTCCATTGGTATGCGGTTGAACGGTTGAGGTTGAGAGCGCACCAATAGAAACATCCTGGGTAATGCAGGAGGGTTTGTCATCATTGACGTAGGCTTGTTGGACCGCAGCAGTTTTTGACACTTTCATAGCGGCCACCCTTCCGTTACTGGTTCACACGCGCTGGCTATGGGCCCGTCGCTGTGCGAGATTTTCCGGTTGTCAAACGAGAGGAGACGGAGAGCGGAACGAACACACTAGTATTTTTGCGACACCCCTCAACATATAGAACGGAAGTAGAAGCAATATTTTGGATAAAACATAGATACCTTATACGATAGAAAGTACTATCGCACTCGGTATACTTTATAATAGCAGAAAAGGGGGTGGGCTGCAAGTTGCGGGTCGGGGGGGAGCGTTGCACTCCACCGTCCCCCCCGCCCCGCGCCTACTCCGGCGGGTTGGCGTCCAGCCAGGCCCGCACCTCATCGAGGCTGGCAAAGTCGTAGGCCGCATCGAAAAGCTGTTCCAACTGCGGCCGCGCGAGCTGGCCTATCCGCTCCTCCAGGTCGGGCGGGAGCAACCCCACCCGCCGCGTCAACAACCGCTGCGTCAGGTGGAGGGCCTCTTCTCGCACGCGCTGTTCCCCGCGCTGCTCCCCCTCCTGAAGTCCTTTCTCCCAACCTTCTCGCAAACCCTCTTCTTTCCAACTCGTGGTTAATTCCATCGTATCCTCCCGTTCTTGTGGTGATAGTTGATCCAATTCCGCTTGAAACTGCACCTCCTCCTCTTCGTTCAGGCGCAGGTAGGTGTTGATAAAGCCAGAGACAAACCGCCGCCGCGCCGCGTCCAGATGCAGCCGTGCCAGCAACCGTAGACTCGCCAGCAACACCTGCGGCCGCTCGTGCGACTGCATCCCCATCTTCGGCAGCAGCGCACTGGCCACCGGGTTGGGGCGCTTCGCAAAGTCCTGCCAGTTCAGGTGACGGAGCTGAATCACGCGATAGTTGAAGTTCAGCACATCCAGATCGGGAAAGCTCACGCGGTAGGAATCGGGTTCCACCCGACTGGCCGATTTATCCGAGAAGATGGCGATGGGATAGACCGGTATCCCATACTTGAGATGCATCAGCGCAAAATACCGAAACATCCGCTGGTTGAAGTCCTGTTCTGGTTGCGCCTGGTGTTCGATATGCACCAGGAAGAAGGCGGGGTGGTTCTTGAAGGCCACTTTGGCCACAATATCCGCTTCGTAGGCGTGGCCGCCGGCCATATCCGTGAACAGTTCTTTGTCGAGAAACTCGATCTGGTTGGTGTCCATGTATTGCAGCAAGTCGGGAAAGAAGAGTTCGAGAAACTCGATAAAGAAGGTGGTCAACAATTCCTTGAACAGC